>JAOZSO010000332.1:0-4461 GCA_029939655.1 Desulfobacterales bacterium | reverse complement strand
AGGTTAATTCAATATGGAACTCAATTATAACAGGAAAGAAAAAATTGTCGGAGTATTTGTCATCTTCATCACCTTACTGTTGTTGTCAACCATCATTATCATAGGACGCGGAAAACACTGGTTTGAGAACTATAATACGTATTACACAACCTTCAATGAAAGCTACAACCTGAAGGTAGGTGCCAATGTAAAACTATTCAAAACCGATATCGGCAAGGTCAAGGCCATTACCGTCGAAAACAAGGTCAGGATCAAACTGGTCATTTTAGAAAAATATAAATCAAGAATCCGTACGAACACCCTGGCTACCGTCCAGAGCCCCACTTTAATCGGATCCGAATACATATCCATCATTCCGGGCCCTGCCGATGCCCCATTGCTACCAGATGGGAGTGATATCCCATCAAGGGCTAAAAAATCGATAGCCGATATCCTGGCCGAGTTTGAGGTGGAAAAAACCGTCAGGAAATTAGTCCAGGCGATTCAGGATATCGCCGAATTCACAGGGACACTCAAAGATCCCAATGGACCGCTTCTGTCCGCCCTTGAAAACATCAATAAAACGACACAACATATTGAAATCATAACAAAGGGAATTGAAGACGGCGACGGCACACTGGGAAACCTGTTAACGTCCAACCAACTACTGGATGTCATTTTACTTCGACTCAAAAGCGTTGGCAAAATACTTGCCTACCTTTCGGAAGCCAGCTCAAAAACACCCGGCACGGTCGACCAGGCACAAACCAGTCTGGCCGGTGTTGAAGATGTCGCCATGGGGTTAACAGAAAGCGTGGCGATCTTGAAAGACATCCTGATTGAGATTGAAACCAACATGCCCACCATTAAAGCGATCCTGGAAAATGTTGAGGAAGGGAGTCAGGACGTCCCGGATATTACGACGTCTACGACACATTTTATTCAAGAAGCAAGGGATGGTGTCGAAAATGTGGACAAGGTCTTCCAATCCCTGCAGAAAAATTTCATCATAAGACCGAATCTGCCTCCTGAGCCCGTGGGCGAAAACACCGACGCAGGATTGCGGAGGTAAGCTATAAGCCATTTAGGGGTTTAGGCTGTAGACTATTAGACTGTTAGGCGCCTTTCGCTCCTCGCTTTCAGCTACCCTTGGACCCTCGAACCCTCAGATTTGATGAAACCGTAAAAAGTCCGAATTAGACGGTTTCGTAAAAAGTTCAAATTCAAGGCGTGCAAATTTTGTAATCATGAGGCGTACTTATCGTACGTTGAATGATTGCGAAATGCAGCACAACGCAGAAGTTGGGCTTTTTACGAGACCGTCAGATTTACACCCGCGACCCGCTCCACCGGAGCTTCGTCTTCAACAGGTCGAAATAATCGTCATGGTCCAGTAGCGTAATCACGTGAATCGGATGATTACCCTTTTGAATGGTTATAACATCCCCCTCATCGATTTCACAGACAGCCTGGCCGTCAAATGTTACGATGGCATCTGAAGATTCAGCCAGTTGAATCTTGATCCGCACAGAATCGGGAACGAGTAGAGGTCGGTTTGTCAATGTGAACGGGCAGATAGGTGACAACAGAATGCTGTTTACCCCGGGATGAACAATGGGACCTCCGGCGGCCAGCGAGTATGCGGTGGACCCTGTGGGCGTTGAAACAATAAGTCCGTCCGCCCGATACTCCGTTAAAAAATGCTCATCAATATAGGTTTGAATGTGGGCCAGGTGCGACGATGCACCTCGATTGATCACAACATCGTTGAGCACGGTCTCTTTGGAGATTTCCTTCCCGTTACGATCTATCTTGACCTGGAGCCGCATCCTGGGCCTGGTTTTAAAAGCACCTTTCAAGACCGCTTCCCCCACACGTAGAAGGCTGTTCTCATCTGTCTCTGCAAGAAACCCCAACTCACCGAATTTTACACCCAGGATGGGGATTTCCTGGTCACCAATCCAGCGAACCGCACTCAAAAAGGTTCCATCGCCCCCCAGGGCAAAGACACAATACAGCTCCGCTGAAGCACAGGAAAGGCCGTATTCGGCGTTGGCGCGATCCGGCCATTCGATATTCCAGCGAATGACGGCAACCCCTTTGGCAACCAGCCAGGCTTCAAATTTATCGGCCTGGTTAATGGCTTCAACATCTTCTTTAACGATTAATCCTATTTTTTTCAAACCGTTCAAGGCTCCAGATAAGTATTTATTAACCGCCGGAGTAATAAGATCGAAAAATACTCCACAATGGTATTTTCTTACCGGGAAGCACGCCAAACAGCAATATTTTTTATCATATTCTTGAAATTTACCCTGAAACATGATTGAGTCAGGCGGGTTGTACCTCTTTTAACTTGACTCAACTCATGCATAGGTTTATAAATTTTTACTTTGTTAGGATAATAAAATAGTAGGAACGATTTTAATAAATGATCTTTATCTGATTTGATTTTAACCCGTTCCGTAAGCAGCGGGGAATAAGCAAATTTCAATTTTACTAACGCATAAGGAGGGAATGCAATGATGAAAAACCATGTCCGGAAAATATTTACAATCGTATTTACTGCCACGTTTATCTGCCTGACCCTGTCAGGCTTGTCGTTTGCTGCAGACACAATCAAACTGGGTGTCGCAGGACCACACAGTGGAGACCTAGCCTCTTACGGTATCCCAACGATCAGAGCCGCCGAACTCGTGGTCAAGGAGATCAATGCCAAGGGAGGCGTTTTGGGAAAACAGGTTGAACTCGTGGTTGAAGATGACGTCTGCAAACCTGAGGTTGCCACAAACACTGCCACCAAGCTGGTCGGGGAAGGCGTAAATGCCGTGTTAGGTCATATATGCAGTGGGGCCACCAAGGCAGCCCTTGGTATCTATAACGGCTCCAGAATCGTTGTCATGTCTCCTTCGGCAACCAATCCTGGATTAACACAAAGCGGTGACTACCCGAACTTCTACCGGACCATCGCATCAGACGACGCCCAGGCCCGGCTGGAAGTTGACTTTGCTCTGGATGTTCTAAAGGTGAAGAAAATCGCCGTTCTCCACGACAAGGGTGATTACGGTAAAGGATTGGCGGAATTTGTCAAACGTTTCCTGGAAGCTGAACCCGGAGCCGAGGTGGTATTATATGAAGGTGTTACACCCGGTGCTGTCAGCTACGCCGCCGTGGTTCAAAAGATTAAGCGGGCCGGTGCGGAAGCCGTAATTTTTGGCGGCTACCACCCGGAAGCATCCAAGATTATTATGGAAATGCGCAAAAAGAAAATGAAAACCATTTTTATTTCCGATGACGGCGTAAAAGACATTACCTTTATCAAGGTCGCCGGCGTTTATGCGGAAGGCGTTTATGCCACCGGGCCCAAAGACGTATCCTCGAACCCCATGGCGATTGCCGCCAATGCAGCCCACAAAGCAGCTTATGGTGAAGATCCAGGCGCATTTTTTCTGAATGCCTATTCTGCAGCCCTGGCACTTTTGAATGCCATTGAAAAGGCAGGCACCACAGGTTACAACGCCATCTCCAACAAATTGAAAACACAGTATGTCGAAACGCCCCTGGGAAACATCAGTTTTGACAAAAGAGGCGATGCCACCGGCGTAGGTTTCTCCATGTATCGCGTTAAAAATGGCGCCTACGTTGAAGTAAAATAACCCATCATGAGACCAACATGTCAGGGGCCAGGCCATGGGCCTGGCCCCTGACTTTTTTAATTTAGACTATTCAGGTTTAAGAATTAACTGATGGACTATTTTATAGAGCTTTTTCTGGGCGGCCTCACACGGGGAAGTATTTATGCCCTGATCGCACTTGGGTACACCATGGTGTACGGCATCATTCAGCTCATCAACTTCGCCCATGGTGAAATCTACATGCTGGGTGCCTTTACCGCTCTTATTGTCGCCAGCATTCTATCGATGCTGGGGTGGAACCAGATCGCCATTCTCGTTATCGCTTCCATCGTAGCGGTCGTTTACTCAGCCGCCTACGGATTCACCATCGAAAAAATAGCCTATAAACCGTTGCGACAGGCACCAAGACTCTCGGCACTCATCAGCGCCATCGGCATGTCCATGTTTCTGCAATATTATGTGCTGCTGGCCCAGACATCCAACTTTCTGCCGTTCCCCAATCTGATTCCGGATTTTAAATTCCTGGAACCCGTTGAACATATTGTCCGCTCTTCCGAAATCGTGATTTATGTAACCACCGCCATCGTCATGGTTCTATTAACCGTTCTCATCAAATTTACCAGAATCGGGAAAGCCATGCGGGCGACCGCCCAGGACCGGAACATGGCCATGCTGGTGGGGGTCGATGTCAACAAGGTCATTTCGATGACATTTATTGTCGGATCCGCCACCGCAGCATTAGGAGGCGTTCTCATCGCCTCCCACACAGGACAGATCAATTACTACATAGGGTTTATCGCCGGCATCAAGGCCTTTGTGGCCGCTGTTCTGGGCGGCATCGGCAGCA
>JAOZSO010000028.1:0-16261 GCA_029939655.1 Desulfobacterales bacterium | reverse complement strand
TGAACTGAGCGATTTTTCCCGAAGAGATCGGTGCAGATCGAGATAAAAATCGCTCAATTCAGGTTATAGTTTTACGGTGATATAATATCCTTGTCCACCCCGCTGTAAAAGAATCACAAGGGCTTTTTTCTGACGACACTTGATGATAGCCTTTTTAAAATCATCAACAGAGGAAATGGCCTGGTCATCCATCTGCCGAATCACATCACCAACGTCGACGCCGATACCCGCCAGGTATGACTGGGGGGCAATCTTTGAAATCACGACCCCCTCTTTGGCGGAAATTTGATATCTTTGGCGAAGCGTGGGTGACAAGTCCTCGATCAAGATGCCCAAAAGTTTGTCGGTCAGCTCAGATGCGCGATCTTCCGGAAATACAGATGTTGTCAATGAACGTGTTTTTTGTTGAGCATCACGTAATATTTTTAATTTGATTTTGGAACCGACAGAAAAACTTTTTAGGGCTTGTTGATAGTCATCGACCGTACGAATCGGGATTTTATCAAGGGCAAGAATGATATCCCCTTTGCGGACACCTGCGATCATGGCAGGACTGCCGGGCTCAATGTCTTTGACAATGACGCCTTTGTTTTCGGGGACCTTCAAGTAGTAGCCTAGTTCCTTGTCGAGGTCCTGCAGAGAAAGCCCTGTCCAGGAAAGGACCACCTCGCCATATTGAATCAAGTCTGAGACGATACGCTTGGCCTTGTTGATGGGGATGGCAAATCCAATGCCCTGTGCCTTGGCATAGATGGCGGTATTGATGCCAATCAAGTCACCATTGATGTTCAGCAGGGGCCCTCCGCTGTTGCCGGGATTGATGGACGCATCGGTCTGGATGAAATTGTGATATACCGCATCATCGGTACGAACACTCCGGTTAAGCGCACTGATGACACCGGTGGTAACCGTATGAGAAAAACCGAATGGGTTGCCGATGGCGATGACGGTTTCGCCGATCATGAGATCTTCGGAATTTCCCATTTCAATCGCCGG
The DNA here is from genome assembly GCA_029939655.1 of Desulfobacterales bacterium. Classification (GTDB taxonomy): domain Bacteria; phylum Desulfobacterota; class Desulfobacteria; order Desulfobacterales; family B30-G6; genus B30-G6. Next base: position 15,265 of record JAOZSO010000028.1, on the reverse strand, counting down.
CAGGTCTTCCTGGTTTCCAATTTTCAATACAGCCAGGTCCGAATCAGGATCCACACCCACGATTTGTGCCTGAAACTCCCGTTCATCCTTCAGGGCGACCGAGATTGATTCCGACTGGGTGACAACATGCGCATTGGTAAGTATGAACCCCCTTTTGCCATCGATGATGACACCGGAACCGAGGCTGGTTCGTTTCTCGCGGTGCTCTAAACCCGGATCATAAAAATCTTTAAAAAAGGAGTCGAAAAAGGGATTCATTCCAAGGTCGGAGAAGGGATTGCGTCGTGTCTGGACTTGATACTCGGAGCTGATATTGACAACAGCCGGGCCGATTTTTTCAATGGCACTCACAACAGCGTTCCTGCGGTCCAATTCATGGCTGTTGCCGGCAACCGGGAACCAGAGAAGAAACAAGAACACGCACAGAAACCGATTGAAGTATGAGGATAATTTTTGCATAATCGTTATTCGTGATTAAAATATACCGAAAATATGAGATGCTGCACCTTGTGAACATTCGCTATTTTCGAATAACATAAAAGGCTATATTTGAAACAGATTTCAGATCACTTGCAATATAATATTGAGAAAGACATATCATGACCCTGAAAACCATTCAAGACATCTTGCCCCTGGTGAATAAACCGAGTCGTTATTTGGGAACAGAAGTCAACACATGCAAAAAAGATTTGTCAAAGGTCCAGTTGAAAATCGCATTGGCGTTTCCGGACCTCTATGAAATCGGTACTTCCCACTTTGGCATGCAGATTCTGTATCACATTTTAAACCAACGTCGGAACATTGCTGCCGAGAGGGTCTTTTCACCGGCTGAGGACATGGAATCGTTGATGCGAGCGTCCAGCCTTCCCCTGGCGAGCCTGGAATCACGGTATCCCCTGAAACAATTCGATATCATAGGGTTCAGTCTTTTATATGAACTCAATTATACCAACATGTTAACGATATTGGACCTTGCGGGTGTTCCATTTTACGCATCACAAAGATCCGATTCGGATCCGGTGGTTATCGCAGGCGGTCCTTGTGCCAGCAACCCGGAACCCGTGGCGGATTTTTTCGATGCCATCGTGATCGGAGACGGGGAGAATGTAATTCTGGAGATGGCTGACGTCCGAATAAAAATGGCAAGTAAAGGCCGGGTGGACAAGAAAGCCCTCCTGAAAAAATGGTCGAGCCTGGAAGGTGTCTATGTGCCGTCTGTTTTCCAGGTAGCGTACAATGAAAAGGGGCATCAGATTACACATCCCCTGAATGAGAGTTGCCCAACCGCATCTGGGCGGGTCAAGCGGGCCATTGTGAGTGATCTCAATCAAGCCCTGTTTCCGGACATGCCGGTGGTTCCCTACGGAAAGCCGGTTCATGATCGTTTACGCCTGGAGGTTTCAAGGGGGTGTACCAGGGGCTGCCGATTCTGCCAGGCCGGCATGATTTACCGCCCGGTCAGGGAGCGTTCCATGGATACAATACTGGATCTTACGGACAGGTGCCTTCAGAGTACCGGCTATGAAGACTTGTCTCTGCTCTCTCTGAGTACCGGCGATTACACCGGGATCTCTCCCCTGATAAACACGTTGATGCACAGATTTTCTTCACAACACATATCCGTTTCGCTTCCTTCTTTCCGGGCCGGAACACTGGGGCCCGAACTCATGCGGACGATTAAAAAGGTTCGAAAGACGGGATTTACCATAGCGCCGGAGGCGGGAAGTCAGCGGTTACGTGATGTCATCAACAAAAACATCACGACAGATGAAATCGTCGCGACCGTTCAGGATGCTTTCTCTGCCGGCTGGCGCGTAATCAAGCTTTATTTCATGATCGGGCTTCCAACAGAAACCCAAACCGATATACAGGGTATTGTGGATCTGGTAAAAAAACTGAGAAAAATAAAGAGCCCCAATGGCCGATATGGCAGGTTGAATGTAAGCGTCGCAACCTTTATTCCGAAGCCGCACACACCTTTTCAGTGGGCAACCCAGTTGTCCCTTGAAGAGTCCAGGACGCGCATTGAATGGCTGCGCTCGAAACTGCGACTTCCAGGTGTGAAATTTAAGTGGCAGAATCCAGAGGTCAGCTTTCTGGAAGGACTCTGGGCGAGAGGAGACCGGCGTCTATCCAGTCTTTTGGTAAGGGCTTTTGAAAAGGGTTGCCGGTTTGATGGGTGGAGCGATCGGTTTAATTTTGCCACATGGCAGACGTCCATTGCAGAATCGAAAATTGATATCGATTTTTATACGAGCCGGCAAAAAGACCTCGAAGAACCCCTTCCGTGGGATCATATCGATGTACGCGTTGAAAAAGCGTTTTTAATCAAAGAATGGATGGGTGCCTTAGAAGGTACCAAAACAGAAGACTGTCGCTGGCATTCATGCCAGCAGTGCGGTGTCTGTGATTTTGAAAGCATCTCACCGCATCTGTTCGAAGCGGCCGCAAAAACAGAACCCCTCCGGATAGACAAACCCGACGCCGCACCCCAAACAGCTTTCAGGAACCTGAAGTTGTTTTATTCAAAGAGAGAGGACACCCGGTTTTTCGGGCATCTGGAGTTGGTTAACATTATCAACCGGGCGTTTAGGCGGGCAGGTGTCGATCTGGTCTATTCTAACGGATTTCATCCAATGCCCAGGATATCCTTTGACGATCCGTTGCCCATGGGCATGGAGGGTGTCGATGAGTTTTTTTTCATTTCGGTGAAAAGCGATATCGCCTGTGACGAGCTGGTTCGAAGAACAAATCAGGAACTTCCCGAGGGACTTTTCATCAAAGGATGCGAAGTGGTAACCACCAAGCGGTCGGCCCAGGAACCCCCTGTGGATCATTATACGGTTACGCTCAAAGAGGGTGTATTTGATAAAAAACGGCTTGATCGGTTTGTAGAAAGCAGGCGAGTCGAATACGCGTTCACGAATAAAAAGGGCGTTTCCGGCACCATGGATCTTAAAGCCGGAATTTTAAATATTGATTTAGTTCAGCCGAACAGCATACAGTTAATGATTCAAAACCAGGGAGGAAAACGGATCAGGCCGGCGATGGTGTTAGGGCGGGTTTTTGCATTGCCGACGGAAGATATAAAACAGGCATCCATAATCAAAGGGGGCATTCATGTATAAAAAGATCGTCATCAATGTAGCTGAACACGAGACACGCGTGGCGCTGCTGGAAGATGGAACGATCGCGGAGCTTTTTATCGAGAGAAACGACGGCTTGGATATTGCTGGAAATATATATAAGGGAAGAGTGCAGCGGGTACTTCCAGGCATGCAGGCAGCTTTCGTGGATATCGGTCTGGACCAGGCGGCCTTTATATATGTGGATGATGTTTTAGGGGATAATCTCAAGGAAATAGAACGACTTTTTGAATCGTTAGACAGCGAAGATGAAGCACCTCTTTTAGAAGGCGGGACCTCCCAAGGAGCATTTGTTTCAAAATCAACCAATATCGAGGAGTTGATTACGGAAGGACAGGAACTTCTGGTCCAGGTGGTCAAATCACCCATGGGAACAAAAGGCGCCCGGATTTCTTCCTATCTTTCGCTTCCTGGTCGTTTCCTTGTCCTGATGCCAACTTCCAACCATATAGGCATTTCACGGCGAATCGAGGACAACGTTGAAAGAGATCGACTCAAAGAGATGGTAAGCGCCTCGAGAATTGACAATCTTGGCTACATCGTGAGGACGGTTGCCGAGGGGATTCAACAGGAAAAACTGTCTTATGAAATGGGTTTTCTTAGAAACATTTGGGCCGGCATCAAAAAAAAATACGAAACAGCGTCTTGTCCAAGCATGATTCACCAGGAACTTTCGGTAAGTCTTCGTGCCGTCAGGGACCTTCTCATCCAGGATGCGGAGAGGCTCGTTATCGACTCACGGGAAGGGTACGAATCGATTCTTTCTTTCCTGGATACGTTAATGCCGAGTTTAAAGGAGTCCGTGGAATGTTACGACGGAACCGAGTCGATTTTTGAAGCCTACAACCTGGAAGGCGATATCTCGCGGGCACTCAAGCGAAAAGTCTGGCTAAAATCAGGCGGGTATATTGTTATCGAGCAAACAGAAGCGCTGGTCGCCATCGATGTAAACACCGGTCGGTATGTGGGCAAATACAATCTGGAAGAAACGATTACCAAAACCAACCTTGAGGCGGTCAAAGAAATTGCCTATCAGGTTCGATTAAGAGATATCGGTGGTATCATTGTCATCGATTTTATAGATATGGAAAAAATATCCAACCAGGAAAAAGTGTTTAATGCTTTGACGGAGGCGCTGAAAAAAGATCGCAGCAAGACCCATGTGCTCCCCATGTCTGAAATGGGACTCCTCCAGATGACACGCAAACGCGTAAGAAAGCCGCTAACGAGGCTACTTTGTGAGCCCTGTAGCTACTGTGACGGTGAGGGATATATCGTTTCCAGAAAAACAATCAGCTATAATATATACCGGGCCGTTCTGAAAGAGGCCGGAAATATGATGGGAGTCCGGTTTACGGTACGGGTGAATCCGGAGATCGCTGAGTTGCTTTACGGTGAAGAGAACACGCTGATCAGTTCCCTTGAAAGAAAGATCGGAAAACGTGTCGCTATTTACCCAAACCCAAAATTTCACATGGAAGAATATGATATCCTGGAGAGCATGGGACCTTAAAAAGGTATGCAATTTCATATTGTTTTATTTACGGTTTAAGAAAAAAGCCCTGTTGACAAATAAAAAGATATATGATCTTATTTTTAGGTTAAACATGTTGGAATAAAAAAACTTATCACAGAGGTAAAATAAAATGAAACGAACGTACCAGCCAAGCAAGATTAAACGTGCCCGAACGCATGGCTTTTTACATCGGATGTCCACGAAGGCAGGAAGAAGAATTGTCAACAGGAGACGGCAAAAGGGTAGAAAACGGTTAAGCGCCTAGGCGCCATCCTTATACCCACTAACAGATTTGTCAGAAAGGATTTATCAACAGGTTTAAAACGTTTGTTTGGCGGAACAAGAGCACCGATTGGTTACGGGAATTTTTCTGTTGAGCGACAACGCATATACCAAAGCAGATAGGCTGCGAAAACGAAGCGAATTTGTTCAGGTCTCTCAACAGGGTAGAAAAGTGCAGAACAGGTACTTTATTGCCTGTTACTGCCCCGGTCAAAACAGCGCATCGAGAATTGGTATCACCGTAACCAAGCGGGTCGGGAAAGCAGTCACAAGGAACAGGATTAAAAGAATCGTTCGCGAACACTTCCGGTTAAACCGGAAGTGCACTCAACCGTATCTTGATATCAATGTTATCGCGAAGAAAGAAGCAGTGGATTTAACATCTGAGGAAATGTTTCATTCCTTAAATGGTTTGTTTGAGAAGATCAAGAGGGCTTGTTGTCATTAAGTATCTATTTCTCATCCTTATAAAAGCATACCAATATACGATATCTCCGGTGTTGGGTCCAGCTTGCCGATTTTCACCCAGTTGTTCCAAGTATTCCTATGAGGCGATAGCGCGATATGGAACGGTAAAAGGCCTGTCCCTTTCGATCAGGCGGATATTGAAATGCCATCCATATCATCCAGGTGGAATAGATCCCGTTCCCTGATCGGTTCCCGTGCAGGTGGTTATTCGCGCCCATTTTCGTAGCTTTCCACACGCTTTATTCCCCAGCTAACCTGTTTGTGAAACTTCAACCGGAGTGCTTTCCGTTCGTTGTAGGCAGAAAACCGACCAGTAGGAGAAGATAATGGAGCAAGCTCGTGTATTGATTGCAATCGTGCTGTCATTTCTTGTGTTTTTTTTGTGGAATTTCTTTTTCGTCGAGAAACAGACACCTGAGACACCGATAGCAGAGACCGCAGTCCAGAAAACCGAAAAAGAAATAGCGGCCCATGCGGAAGCACCTGTCAATAAAGCTGTGGAAGAAAAACCCGTGGAGCCCTATGTGGCAGAGGCGCCCGTTGGTTCACAAAAAACGCTGCCCCGGATGATTACGGTTGAGTCACCCTTGTATTCGGTGGCCATTAACGAGAAGGGCGCCGTATTTCAGAGCTATGTTTTGAAAGAATTCAGGGAAAGTATTGCCCCGGATGCCGCCTATAAAGAACTGATCCCTCCGGCCGCCAGCCGTGACATGCTTAGGATATCCCTGGCCGGAAAGAGCATTCCCGGCCTGGAAGACGCCACTTTTTCCGCCGAAGAAGCTCCGGACACGCTCAGGGTTGTAGACACGGAAAAGGAAATTGTTTTTACATGGCGCTCTGATGCCGGCGTTCTGGTTGAAAAGCGATACACGTTTACACCTGAAAGTTACCTTATCCAGCTGACAGTCGACATCAAAAACGGATCTGACCGGCCGATTATTGACAAGGTTATCCTGGGTATTAAAAATGATTCCGATACCGAAAAGGGTGGGTATTCCTTCGAGGGCCCCTGTGCCCTGATTGATGGTAAGCTTGAACAGATCAAGAAAAAGAAAATCAAAGACAAGAGCGAATATCCTGGTGAAATCAAGTGGTTAGCGATTGTGGACAGATATTTCATGAAGAGTATAGTTCCGTTGGATGACACCAAGGGCGTAATGAAACTCTCCCTGGACAGCGAGGGGATCTTGGGTAGCCGTTTCATCGGGCTGGAAAACACGATTCAATCAGGGACCCAGAAGCGCTTTGCCTACGAGATATTTTTCGGCCCGAAAAGCATGCAGGTTCTCAAGGACGTCGGCCACGATCTCAGTAAGGCCATTCATTTCGGTATGTTCGACATAATCGCAAAACCGCTTCTATGGTTCATGAATTTCATCTACGGCAGGGTTCCCAACTATGGTATTGCCATTATTGTCCTGACCATATTGACGAAAATTCTGCTCTGGCCGCTTGGATCAAAGAGCTATAAGTCCATGAGCGAAATGAAGCGCTTGCAACCGCTGATGGCAGAGATAAGAGAGAAACATAAAGATGACAAAAAGATGATGAACCAGGAAATCATGTCATTGTACAAAACCTACAAAATCAACCCCATGGGTGGATGTCTTCCCATGGTCCTGCAAATACCCGTCTTTTTTGCACTTTACCGAATGCTTTATCAGGCTATCGAGCTTCGCCACGCCCCTTTCTTTTTGTGGATTAACGACCTGTCTGCCCCGGATCGTCTGTTCCATTTCTCCTTTTCGATACCATTTATGCAGCCGCCGTATGGTATACCTGTGTTGACGGTCATTATGGGCGCAACGATGTTGTTGCAGCAGAAAATGTCCCCGCCGCCCGGAGACCCGACTCAGGCAAAAATGATGATGCTCATGCCTATCGTCTTTACGGTAATTTTCATCAATTTTTCTTCAGGGCTTGTGCTCTACTGGCTGATTAACAATATCCTATCGATTGCACAGCAGACCTACATTCAGAAAAAATATGCATAAAAGGAAGGAAGACCATGTCCCCTGTCTTAGAATTTGAAAGTAAAAGCGTGGAAGAAGCGGTTCAAAAAGCAAGCCAGGAGCTGAACATTCCACCCAACAAACTTGCCCATGACATCATCTCCTACGGGTCAACCGGTATCTTTGGTTTGGTCGGTTCTAAAAAAGCAAAAATAAGAGTGGTTGTTCCTGATGACCTGGAAATAGAAACGGCAGATACTGTCGCTGAAGAGATTGATAAAGATTGCGAAGAAGTCATTGCGATTGTGGACGAGGCTTTTGGAAAAAAATGCGCGAACAAGGTGTCGGAAGAAAACGCCGAACTTGGAAAAGAAGTTTTGCAGAAAGTGGTCGATTTCATTACCATTGATGCGGCTATTTCCGTGACCCAGAACGATGGGAGACTCGTTTACGAGGTGTCCGGAGGGAACACAGCTGTCCTAATCGGAAAAAGAGGCCAGACATTGGAAGCGATGCAGCACCTCGTGGAAAAAATAATCAACAAGCAGAACGAACAGCGTATTCGTGTTGAAGTCGACATAGAAGGATATCTTCAAGCCCAGCGTGAACGGCTCGAAAAACTGGCATTACGGTTAGGTGAAAAAGTGAAAAAAACCGGAAAGCCCGTTATGGCCGGTCAGTTCAATGCACATGACCGCAGAATCATCCATATCGCGCTGAAAGAGGACCGAGACGTACGCACACACAGTGTTGGAGACGGATATTATCGTAAGTTAAAAATTTATCCAAAAAGAAAACGAAAAATGAACCCATCATAGACCACAAAAAATATTCATGAAAAGCACCACAATAGCTGCCATCTCAACACCTTTCGGAAACGGTGGCATCGGTATTATTCGGCTTTCCGGGAACCGTTCCGTCCATATTGCAACCTCCCTGTTTCAAAGAACGCATAAACATGAAAAATCCGAGGTTACCCGGCAGGAAGAACTGTTTGTGTCTCACCGCTTTTATCATGGAAAAATTCTCGACCCCGACACCCGGGAAATTATTGATGAAGTAATGGCCGTGGCCATGCTGGAACCAAGATCATACACCCGAGAAGATGTCGTCGAAATTCACTCGCACTCAGGCCCTGTCGTACTCGGAAAAATCTACGAAAAGGTTTTAGATGCCGGTGCCGTTATCGCCGAACCAGGGGAATTTACGAAGCGCGCCTTTCTCAATGGCAGAATTGATTTGACACAGGCGGAAGCCGTTGTGGACATAATCAATGCAAAAACAGGTACGGCACTAAAGATTGCAAATCGGCAACTGGCCGGGGAGCTCACCGAAAAGGTTGTCAGTATCAGGAAAGCATTGCTTGACATACATGCTCTGCTTGAAGCCACAATTGACTTTCCCGACGATGTCCAGGATGATATTCAAAACGAATCGATGTTGGGACAACTGGAACAGGGGGTTCTTCAAAAAATAGAACAACTGCTTAGCGACTATGAGCAAGATCATTTTTACAGAGACGGCGTCAAGATGGCTGTCATCGGGCGGCCCAATGTTGGAAAATCGAGTCTGATGAATCGACTGATCCAAAGAGACCGGGCCATCGTAACAGCGGTGCCCGGGACAACCCGGGATGTCATTGAAGAAACGTTACACATCAAAGGCCTTCCGGTTGTTATCATGGATACGGCCGGACTTCACGAAGCTCAGGGTGAAGTTGAAAAAATCGGCATCAAAAAGACGCGACAGACCATCAAAGATGCTGATATTATTCTTTTAATGGTTGATAACAGTGAACCGCTGCATCCCGAAGATTTTACAATTTATCGTGAAATAGCAGAAAAGAAACATATCATTGTTCAGAACAAAAATGATTTGCCTTCCGGAAACGACTGTTTAAATTTGTCAGGAACCAGTCAACCGCATCTTTGTTTGAAAATATCAGCCCTTACCGGGACACATATCGAGGAACTCAAAGAGATGATATGGAAGGTAATTTCAGGCGAAATCGGTATTGACAGGAAAGTGGGTATCGTTCCTAATTTGCGTCATAAACGCGCACTGGAGAAATGTTTGGTTTCCTGTAGGCGCGCCGGGCACGCCATGATAAAGACAATGCCGGAGGAAATGGTTGCGATGGACATCATGGAAGCCATCGACCGGCTGGACAGCCTCCTCGGCGACCACTATCGGCCTGATGTTCTCGATCAAATATTCAGCCGATTCTGTATTGGAAAATAATGTTTCACGTGAAACAAATGCTATATCTGAAAATGATGTTTCACGTGAAACAAATAACAAGGAGTCAACGATGAACCTGGAGCCCTATTTTAAACAATATGAAGCGTTATTGAAGACGGCAGATGATATTTTTAGTAAAGTAAAGAATGAATATCCCGGGGAAGTCAAGTGCAAGCAGGGTTGTGCGGATTGCTGTTATGCACTTTTCGACGTGACCTTAATTGAAGCGCTCTATATCAAACACCACTTTGAAAAATGCTTTGAAGGGGTGGAAAGAGAAAAGCGCGTTGAGGTCGCCAGCAGAATAGACCGCCGGCTATATAAACTTAAACGGAAAGCCAATAAGGACCTGGAAGCAGGCCGGGAAGAAGGGGATATTTTACAGGATCTGGCCGGGAAGAAGGTGCAATGTCCCCTCTTGAATACTCAGAACCGATGTGATCTATATGAATACAGGCCCATCACGTGCAGGCTTTACGGCATACCGACCTCTATCGCCGGAGAGGGACACACCTGCGGCCTTTCGGGTTTTTTGAAAGGCGTGGCATATCCAACCGTGAAACTTGACATCATTCAGAATAAACTTTTCGAGCTCTCTGCAGAACTGGTTGTCTCTATTCAGTCCCGGTATTCCAGGATGGGTGAAATGCTGGTACCGTTATCCATGGCCTTATTGACCGAATATGATGATGCCTATCTTGGTGTCAAGGGGGCTGAAGAAGCACATTGCGATCCAAAAACAGAAGAGAAGTGATTGGTCGCCTGTTCCAAGAAGGGATGTGAAATTTCAGGGTTAGGGCAAAGGGGATTCGCATGAACGATTCATTTCACCAGGAGACAGAGAGAAAAAAAGCTATTTTTGACGCCATGTCACCACGCCGCCAACGGTATATCCTGAAAAGGGGTTACGACAAATGGGACCCGTTTCAAGAACCAAAAGACCCCATCGATATTCGTAAGGATAAAAGTAAGCGTACAGCTCAAATGCTGGTTCGAGAATTTCTGCAAATAAAGGGCCAAGGAAGTTACAGCCCGGCCTACAGCAGGGGGGTTCTGGAAATTAGTCTTGGCCTTGTCAATGAAGATGACCGGTTTCTGGGGATGTATGAATTTTCCTGCTGGTACCGGGATCTTCTGATACGTGAAGGATACGAAAAGTAAAATCGCTGCGCGCTTTTACGAATCCCCTTTTCGGAGTAACCGGAACGTTATTTTGACAAATGCTATAAATCCAGAGTGTACGTTTCTCCTAATGCTTCGGCATTCGCTCATGCGAGAGAATGCTCGCTGATAAAAGAGCGTATGGCCAGGGCTGTTTCCGCTGGTTTTTCCATGGGAACAAAGTGACTGGTGTTTTTGAAACACCGGACCTGGGCCTGGGGGAGCTTTGATTGAAAACGCTTGACAGCTCCGGGTAGAAAGGTATCTGACTTTTCACCATAAAGAACGAGAACAGGTTGCTGGATCAAAGGAATATATCGCCAGAGATCATGGGGATATACGGCAAAACATCTGGCTTCCCATGCTGGAGCACAAGATAGTCTGATTTGACCATCGCCAATCTCCTGAGTGCCATCTTCAATATACGCCTCCAGAAAACCTTCTTCCCACGTTTTAAACATTCCTTTGTTCTGGTAGGCCTTGAAAAGGGTTTGTCGATCTGGCCAAGTGCCATTTCTTTTGGCAGCTCTGGCGACGATGGGGAGATATCGAATGAGCCGAGTATGCTTAGCTAGGTAAACCTTCCACATGGCGGAAAACGGGAGAATTGTCGGGTCGATAAGGATGAGGGCGTGGATGAGCTCAGGCCTCTGCAAGGCCAGGAGCATACTGATGACCGCGCCCCTGGAGTGACCTATAGCGATGATGGGTTCCTGAAAAGAAGAAAGAAAAAAATCCAAATCGTCAACAAAGGTGTCCCAGTTCTGAAGTTTGCGAATGTCTGCAGGTGCAGTGGTTTTGCCGTGGCCCCGGTCATCCATGCCGATGACACGCATATCCTCCTTGATCCGGCTTACAAGCGGGGTATAGCTGTGGGCGCATAATCCTGTGGCATGTGAGAAATGAGCCAGGGGACCGTTTCCGCCCCAGTCAATGTAATGAAAGGAACCGTTTTTACCATCAAAGGTTTGGTCTTTCTTCATTTTTGATAACCCACTGCCGGATTTGTGGAACTACGCGGTCGTTCCAGTCATTGGTGACACGCATTTTAATAAACCGTTCAAAGAGCATATCGATAAACTGCAGGATTGTTTCAAGCAAATAGACTTTTTCCAGCAGCGCACCTTCTACATCATCCAAAGACTCTATGGGACCGGTTGTGGACATCTTCATTGTGGAAACTGAAAGACTTTCGCCCTTGAGGTTGAATTCCCATGTCATTCCAGTCGATTTGGCTTCCAGGGAAAGCTCTGTAACGAGTGAGCCCTGCCGGAGAGGCAGTATGCCGGCTTCGAAATTGGCATAATCACCCTTGATGGTGACCTTTTCGGCGTGATCCTCCCGGGGATTTTCCAGGACGATGCGTTTTCCAAGAGATAGAACAATGGGTGGAGGATCGGATTGCCCCAGCCGGTGCCCGTCGGTTTCGATAAGATACCAGAGCCATGTCAGGAATTCGTGGCCGAGAAACTTATAGTGATTATAAGCGGTTGCAATGTCAAGCATCGGTTTACCTCAGTATTTTCGTGGGTGATAGGGTTGTGAGCAGGTCGAGATCAAAACCGGACATGCCAGGAGACGATTCTGCAAACGTGAAGGGAAAAATTCGTGTCAGAACCAGCCCGAAAGACGTTTTGAAAAGAGTTTCAAGCTCTTCGTTGGGCCCTTTGAGATGGGTAAAAAACCAGACAAGGGACGCCTCATAGTTCCATAGAACATTGTAGATGTTCGGCGTCGCAGGAATCCTAAGCCCCAAAAGGCTGAGGACGTTTTCCTTGATCATCTTTTTTTCATTTCTGGAGAGGAATTCCCGACCGCTGGCTTGGCATTTTTTGGCAATTTCGATGGCCATATATTTTTGAACCAGCTTGGAGGGGATGGTTTTTTTGTCGATTCTCAATGAATAAACGAAATAGTTTCCGTAAACAAATGAAGAGCCCTCGAAGCTGGGTGTAAACGGGTCCTGGAAAGAGGTCCAGCCCGCAGATTGGGCGGATTCGATGTCGTCGATGTCGGGAAGCATATTTTTTTTCAAACCGAGATAAACAGCATCGGTTATGGGATCATCTAGTTTGCCATTGACCCGGTACCGGGTGATGGAAATGGCGTTGGAAAGTAGGCTCATAAAAAAGACTCCTTTATTTAGACCTGCAAAGGTTGTCTGAAATGCAGGTGGCTTCTCATTCCCTTGGACAGACGGAACAGCGGCACAGGAAAAGCAACTATTATTAATTATATCAATTGGTTAAGTATAAGCAATGCAAGACACTATTTATACCGCCTGGGAAACAAGGATACAAGAGAAAAAATGAATGGGCGCGCAACAAGCATCATGGCGGAGGAACCCGGGGCAACCGTCATCTCTTTTGGACGGTACCCGGTAACCAACCCTACCGCTGAAATGAAAGAGGCAGACATGTGCATGCGCCTTCAATGGAGGGGGCAACAAAGGCCGCATGGTGTTTTGGCTTACGTTAATAGTCCGGATCCCACCACATATTCCCGGTATTCGGTGGGTCTTTCCTGGTAGATGTCCAGCATGGCCTCCAGATTTTTCCGCTCCATGTTTTCTTTCCATGAATACCAGCTGTCGAGGGTCTGCCAGGTGCCGATAACCATCATGTTTTCAGGCTCATCCGGTACCCTCATTGTCAAACCGGAAATATACCCAGGCTGGTTCATGGCAAGGGATCTTAACTGGTTGAGAAGGGAAAGAATCTCTTTTTCGTTACCGGATTTAAACTGTCTTTCAATCAAAATCTTGGCAAGCATATGAAAACCTCCTTAAGCTAAAAAACTCCACAAGATACCAGCGCATATAGCCGATCCGATGACGCCCGATGAATTGGCGGCCATGGCATGCATGAGCAGGTAATTGCTGGGATCTTCTTTCTGACCCACCAGGTGGACTTCTCTGGCAGAACCTGGAACTGCGGATACGCCGGCGGCGCCGAGAAGAGGGTTAATCTTGGATTTCGTGAACAGATTCATAAACTTTGCAAAAAGAATTCCCGATGCCGTGGCGATACTGAAAGCAACGGCGCCGAGAACAAAAATGCCTACTGACTTGGGGTTTAGAAAAACATCTCCCTGGGTACTGGCACCCACCGTCAACCCCAGAAAAATGGTGGCCGTATCGATGATTGAGGAGGCGGCTGTCTTGGCAAGGCGGTCGACCACACCCGACACTTTCATAAGGTTGCCAAAGAAAAAGGTTCCCAATAACGGAATCGATGCCGGTGCTAAAAAGCAGCACAGGATTACGCCGATAACGGGAAACAGGAGCAGTTCTTTGCGCGTCACCGTTCTTTCGATGTCCGGCATTTTTATGAGGCGTTCTTCCCTGGTCGTCAGAAGTCGCATGATGGGCGGCTGGATGATGGGGATCAGGGCCATGTAGGAATAAGCGGCAATGGCGACAGGCCCAATCAGATGGGGCGCCAGCTTGGCTGTTAAAAAGATGGATGTAGGCCCGTCGGCACCACCGATAATGGCGATGGAGGCGGCTTCCTTGGGAAGAAATCCAAAGGCAAGGGCGCTTAAGAGCGTGAAATATATACCCATCTGGGCAGCTGCACCCAGCAGCATGAGCTTGGGACGCACCAGCAGCGATGAGAAATCGGTCATGGCACCCAGACCTAAAAATACAATAGACGGATACAGACCGCTGGTGACGCCGAAATAGAGATAGTGAAGTACACTGTTTGATTCGTAGATGCCCAGCCCAAAGCCTTTGAAAAAGGGGATGTTTCCGACGATGACACCAAAGCCGATGGGCAGCAACAGTAAGGGTTCATATTTCTTGCCGATGGCCAGGTAAACAAACGTGCAACCGACCACGAGCATGATCAGTTGACGAGGGTCTGCCAGATAATAACCGGTGTTGGTTAGAAATTGAATAAATAAGTCCATGAAATTAACCTTTTCGATCGTCCTATTGGTGTTTCCAGATGAAGAGACCTTCCCCGGCCGGAACCAGATAACCTTGTTCTCTTAATGAACGAATGGTCAGGTGCGGGTGTGGGTCGTCATGGTGAACGAAGATCTGAAAGAGTGCTGTTAAGTCAAAGGGATCTCCGATTTCCTTTGTGAGCGGCTGAAATTGTATCAATGTTTCGCTCAGGTTCGCAAGGGGTTGCAGTACCGGCTGAGATTCCGGAATAGATGCCTGGTCCAGGGCAGTTTTTTTCTGTGATTTTCGATCTTTTCGACCGTCAACCATATCGATAATCCGATGAAGCTGGGATATGATGAAAGACAGCACGGAGAGGCCTATCATGACAATGATGGCGCCGGTGACGGCCATTGCCCACCCGTTGTGGGCCTGAATTGCTTCGAGTCCGTACACGTTTTGTACCTCCTTAGTTTATACAAATGATCGTGTAATCTTAGGAAAGCTCTACACCGCAATATTTTGTTATGTCAACAACAAAGCAAGAAAAGGTTCGTTTTGGAACCATCAAGTGGTTGACTTCGGCAAGAAGACTATCGTATGT
>JAOZSO010000331.1:0-4464 GCA_029939655.1 Desulfobacterales bacterium | reverse complement strand
TGCCACGGGCATTTCCTCCGTGGTTACTCAGTTGCTAACCATTCGGGAATTTTTAACTCAATTCCAGGGCAATGAAATCATCATCGCCCTGATTCTCTTCAACTGGCTTATTCTGGGTGGTATTGGTACCCTGATAGCCCGCGTCATTGTCAAACACTCACGCAAACCCACAACCAACATTCTGGCGGGGCTTTCCCTGGTTTTAAGTTCCCTTGCTGTCCTGCAAATCCTGGCTATTCGCCACCTACGTGATGTCATCTTTATCCAAGGTAGTTCGGTGGGGTTTTATCCCACCTTGCTGTTCAGCTTTCTGACCATTGCCCCTTACTGCCTGCTACTTGGTTTTGTGCTGCCTTACAGCCTTTTTGTGCTGCGGACCGACACAGCTGATTATCCCGGTGCCCGCATTTATATTACCGACAACATCGGGGACGTCTCCGGTGGTGTCTTATTCTCCTTTGCCCTGGTTTTTTTGGTAAGCCCTCTGACAGCTCTATTTCTGGCGCACCTGCCGTTGCTGGTGTCGAGCTATCTGCTTTTTGCTCCCTCACGCAGAAATAATCCCGGCGTTTTAACTGCCGTCGTCTTTGTTGCCGCGATTCTGTGTGGCAGTATCGGGCTTGAAAATATTTTGCCGGCACCCACCGAAGGCAAGGTGGTTTTCTATCGCGAAACCCGGCATGGCCGCATTGCAGTCCATCAGGACCAAGAGCAATTCACCTTGTTTGAGAACGGCGTACCGATGTTCAGTAATCAGAACCTGAGCATTGCGGAAGAAACGATTCATTACCCTTTGTCCCAGCTGGATGGCATTCAAAATGTGTTGCTGATTTCGGCCGAAGGCGGTGTCATGACCGAGCTGGAAAAATACCCAACTCAATCAGTTGATTACGTGGAACTGGATCCCGAAGTTGCCGCTGTACAATTTCGCTTTGACATGATCAAAAAAATCAGGGGTTTAAATGTTATCCATCAGGATGGTCGGGCCTATCTGTCTCAATCAAAAAAAGCCTACGATGCCATCATCGTCAATTTGCCCGAACCCAACACTTTCCAAATTAATCGTTTTTACACGGAGGGTTTTTTTGAAATGGCAAGTAAACACCTTGTCGAAGACGGTGTGTTGAGTTTTTCCATGCAGGGTTTTGACAACTATCTTGCGGAACCCCAGCGTCAAAAATTGTCCTCTCTTTACAATACTGCCGGAACTTATTTTAAAAATGTGTTGTTGCTTCCCGGACAAAAGGTATTTTTTTTGTGCAGTGACAGCAAGCTGAACACAGATATTCCGACTATCCTAGAACAAAAAGGTATTTCCACCGCATATATCAGCGGTTTTTTTTACGGCAATTTGTCACCCGAGAGAATCAATCGATTGAATACGCTTATGGACCCTTCAACCCCTCGCAATGTTGATACTTCACCCTATTTGATGCGCTTGATGTTCTCCCAGTGGTTTGCGAAATTTCAAACATCCCCGACTGGCTTTTTTCTCGTGATCGCCATCCTCTCTGTAATATACTTGTTTCGCGTTTCCAGAGAGGAGTTTGTTCTGTTCTCAACCGGGGGGATGACCATGGGCAGTGAAATATTGGTTATCTTTGCATTTCAAATTTATTTCGGCTATATTTACCTGCAAATCGGAATCATTATCACTGTATTCCTGGCCGGTCTATTACCCGGTGCGTGGCTCGGTAACCGGCTACGCCGACAGGGCAGGCAGATTCTGGCCCTGACCGACGTGCTTCTGATTGCTTCCCTGGTGCTGTTTATTTTGGCCATCACAAATTTTGCAGATCGCCTTCCGGTAGCCTTTTACCTATCGTTCGGCTTTGCGGTATCGCTGGCCTGTGGCTTCCAATTCCCGGTGGCACTGTATCTAAGGGGCAGTGATAACATTGCTGCCACCCGTTCCTTTTCTGCAGATCTGATGGGAGCTGCCTGCGGCACTTTGTTGACCAGTGTCATCCTGATTCCTTATGTGGGGATACTTTGGACCGCGGGGGGGTTAATCGGCTTGAAATTGATTAGTTTGATTTTAATCAGCACGAGCAGGGGCCAAAGTAGAACCTAAATTGAGCATTAGCGTTAACCATGAACAAACTATCCAGACGTCAATTCATCTACGGCAGCGCTGCTTGTTTCACCGCGACCATTGCTTCCCAATGCTTCGGCCCATTTGGGCCTGATTCCTGCGAGGCCGCTATCGCCGGTGACATTCGCGGCAAAGTGTTTAAAGGCGATGCGCCTAAAAAGCTTTGGAAATGGTCTCACGAAGGGTTTTTATATAAAAAATTAAAAAACGATAAAGTGGTCTGTGGTATCTGCCCCAACCGCTGTATCCTGGCACCGGGTGATCGCAGTGTCTGCCGTTCCAAAGTCAACATAGACGGTAAATTATACAGCCTGGCCTATGGCAATCCCTGTTCGGTGAACACAGACCCCATTGAAAAAAAACCACTTTACCATTTCAAACCGAACACAAAAACTTTTTCCCTCGCCACCACCGGCTGCAATTTTCGCTGTCTGAACTGTCAGAACTGGGAAATATCCCAGGCCAAGCCCAATGAAGTACTCCATACCTACGACCTTTTTCCGGCCGATGTCATTAAAGCCGCCCAGAAGGCCCGGGCCCAATCAATCGCCTACACTTACTCCGAGCCGATCACATTTTTTGAATACATGATCGATACCGCCCGTCTGGCCAGAGAAGCCGGCATAGATAATCTATGGGTGTCCAACGCTTACATTAATACGAAACCGCTTCTGGAGCTCTGCAAGGTGCTGGATTCGGCCACACTCAATATTAAGTCTTACGATGACGGGATTTACCGTAAACTTAACGGCGGTCGTTTAAAGCCCGTATTAGACACCTTCAAAACCCTGCACGAACAAGGCGTCCATTTCGAGATGATCCATTTGGTGGTGCCCGGCTATACAGATGATGAGGACATGATCAAGGCCATGTGCGACTGGATTTTAGAAAACATCGGCCCTGATTATCCGCTTCACTTCCTGCGATTTTTTCCGCGTTACAAATTGGATCGACTGCCCCCGACCCCGGTTTCCACGTTGACCCGCTATCGGGAATTGGCCATGCAGCAAGGGATTCATTATGCGTATGTCGGTAACGTCGCCCGCCATGAAGGTAACAACACTTACTGTCATAACTGTAAAAAATTGCTGATCGAGCGAAAAGGATATTTTGTTCCAACCTATAACCTGGTGGGAAATCATTGCAAGTTCTGCGATACGCGAATTCCCGGGGTATGGCATGGGGCGTCTTCGGCGCCGGTTCATAGTTCCAACCTTGTATAGCTTCTTGTTAAAATCGAGCTATGCCATATATTTCACGGGATTGATAAAGCTGCACGGCAGCATGGCAGCACACTTTCCGCACACGTGGGTAGTTAGAGGCAGGTCCGCATAATAATCAAGCGTATGCAGGTTTTCGTTCAGCCTGTCCCAGCATTTCCGTCGATCAAATCCATTCTCTGTGAGTGCATTTACCGGGCACCGCTCGATACATTTGCCACATTTTTTCCCAGCCTTGAGCAAACAGGCCTCTGGGGTCTCCATGAGTGGGTTGTCACCCAGGTCCGCTTCGGTAACCAGGCTACCAAAACGTCCACAGACACCGGATGGCGTTATCAGCATAGAGTGGGTTCCAAACCGCCCCAGACCCGTCAGGTGGGCAAGATGCTTGTGGGACCAGCGTGCCATGAGCCGTTTCTCGTCAAAATTGTGGGTGGCCGGCGTTAACTCGGATGCATAGCCCGCCCTCTTCAGATATTCTGCTATGGCCTCCCCTGTCCGGTTGATGAGATCGTTGGTTTCAACGTAGGCAACACCCCAGTTCCTGCAGGGTCTTTTGCTTGAACGATTCTCTTTGATGAGAGTCTTCACAAACGGAAGGAAGAAAACGATGACTGATCTGGCTGTTTTCAGCAAGTCCTGTGGATGTAGATGCTCATCCATGGCAATCTTCGGCAAGACATCGAATCTCTGGTCGATGGGCGATGAAACCAGCAATGGTTTTCGCCACCATCCCTCATGATTCAACCTGGCCGGCTCCCCTGCCACGTATGTTTCCATAAATTGTCTTAGTTCTGAAATCGATGGGTTATTCACTTTTTTCCTCCGATAAGATGTTAAACTATAGCTGGGAAGCTACAAATCAGTTTGTTATGTTCATTGTGTTCGTTGTGTTTATTGAGTTGCTATCGGTAAACGGTATATGATCCCCAACACTTACCGTTTAAACAACCCAATGAAGCCAATAAACTCAACAAACTCTATTCCCCTCCAAACCCCTGATAGCCTTTTAGTCCCTTAACTGTAAAATTTGTATATTTTGTAGCAAAATAAAAACAATCACGAAAACACGAAATCTGAAAAACACAAAAGTCTTCATGGTCTTTTTCGTGGTCACGCGGCGCAAGCGCCTGCGCTGCGCGTTCGTAC
>JAOZSO010000330.1:0-4471 GCA_029939655.1 Desulfobacterales bacterium | reverse complement strand
ACATCGGAACGGCTCCTATTTTATGGTGGGTGTCTGTTAAACCCCAACGTCGGGGTAAATACACTAACGAAACCCGCCTTTGCGGTACAACCTCCAGGGCAACACCCACATCGCCAGCAGCGGGTGCTTTTTCAGCCGTGGTTCGACATCGACGGTGACACCTGAGTGTCGCTCAATTTTCCATAGAATATAGTCCACGCCACCCTCAAAGGTAGCCGTGGCTTTGAGCAATCTCATGATGGAAAGCAGTTTGCCCTGCAATGATCGCAGTTTCCAACCCAGTTGGTTTATCCATCGTTTTCCTGCCGAAATGTGTACGCCGTATCGCGGCGAACCGTTGCTTTGACAAATATGGATGGGAAGAGAAAGGGCTCCCACAGCCAGACCCGTGATTTCCTCGTAATATTCCGGGGCTGCATCAAAGAGGCGGGCTCGTTTTTCCGGGCTTTCTGATCTGAGCTCGGCGGCGTATGACAGCGTAAAGCCCCGGCCCCACAATTGTCGTGCAGTAAATTCGGGCGAAGCCCTCGGCAGCACGCGCCGGACAAATGTCAAAACGGCCTGGGCAAAGCATTTAAATACCAGTTGCGCTACCTTGTCGTTGCGCGCAAACAGCAAAGCGGTCGGCTGGCAAAAGCGACCCCACAAATAAGAATGAAACCAGCGCATGGAAGTCCCTTTTTGGAAATCTGCCAGGGACAGGACTGCATACTTGGTCCTTACGACGTGACCCTCAAATTTTTGCTCCAGGTAGTAAACGTTGGGCGGCAGCAGCACGTTCAAATTAGCCTGCAGACGACTTTTATAGGCACTGCGGTAGTCGTCCACCAGCAAATAGAGATCCACCAGTCCATCAAGGTCGTCCCCCGAGCGCAGGCAGGAACCATAAAACAGTATAGCCTGAGCCGCCTCACCATGGCGCGCCAGGATTTCATCTATCAGTGCGAGAACTGCCGGCGAAGATGTCCGGCCCGAATGACGGCCGATGGCGTTTATTAATTGAGAGGGAATTTTCAACATTGATGAACCCGTAAAAAGTCCGAATTAAATCCGTATGAAGTTCGCCATACCGCCATACCGCACCACGGTTGGTTTCTCTTTGTTCTCAGGGATATAAAGCTGCCCGTCCAGCGTGAAACCGCTGCCAAGGTTTAGCTTTATTTCATGGCCATTATGACTGTAAAACCCGTTTTCACTGGTACCGAAATTGCTCCGGCGACCACGCAATAAAGCCGGAAGCGCCATCAGCAGATACCGCGGATACGCCCGAACGGCAGTGTAGTGCAACGGGCCTGATTCGATGCCCCAGTATGGATGAATCCCAAGGAACAACCGTTCCAGAGTGCTGACGAGAACCACAAAGGAATCGAATTTTCGTGGTGGTTTTTCGTCCACGGTGACAGAAACAGGAATGGGCGGTATAAAACCACTGCGTCGTCGGACTGCAGACCATAAAAAGCGCAAGATGGTTACACCGGGGCCTAACTCACCCCGCAGACCTTTCGTATTTACCTTCTGATGGAAGTATTCAATCCCCTGGTAGATGGCCGAAGCGCCGAAAAACATCCCGTAATACGTTTGATGACCGGGGGCTTGAACTTGTAAAACCGGGCGTTGGATGACCTTTGGTTCACCGTCTCCGGTAGTGGCCCATTTAAACAATTTCTGCAAAGATCTAACGCGGGACCCTGAAAACCCCACGTCCCGGGCAGTCATACTGGTTGTGCCTGATTGCAGGACGGCAAGCAGCGGCATGGTGCTAAAGGGCTGATGGAGAAAAAGGTTGGTCAGCACCGCCTGTACAGTACCGTCACCGCCATTGACCGTCAACAAATTCACATCCCGGCGTGCAAAATCCAGCAGAGCTTCTAAAACGTCCTGCGGCGTCTGAACGTCATGATAAATCACCTGCGGGTTATCGTTGATAAGGTTCCGTATTGATCCCAGACCGTTAAGATTCCCACCGCTAAGCGGATTAATCAACACGCCGATATTCGGTGTTTGACCGGATTTTATATGATCAGGCAACATTTATACCTCGCCAAAAGCCTGTCTCTCACCTAAATTGAACGTTTCAATTAACCGTCCTGCGCGTAAACAATCTAACCGCCAGTGGTTGTCGTCGGCTGCTTGGGTCGATATCTAAAAACCAGGTTTGTATATAACCGCCGGCCAGCCGTGTCTTGATTGCCATCAAAAGGCGAATAAGTAAAAAAATACTGGTCGTCACGGTCCAGACAGTCACCGCGAACAATCCCCAATCCGGAAGACCCACAAGGTAACCGGCAGTTAGTAAAATCAAACAAGGATTTCGCCGGGCGGTAATCAGCCTAAAATAGGAGTCGATGGGACGCCAGCAGAAAATTCCGAATTTGCCCAGCCACGCCAGAAAGGCACCTTCCACGAGTCGCCCGGCAATATAGCCGGCCACGATCAGCCAGAATACCGCACCGCGTGATAACCCGCTAAAATTAAATTGGGACATTCCCAATCCCAGCCCCCAAAGAATGTACCAGACCGGAGGATGGATCAAATCAATGATATGATCGAAATAATGGCCGAACTTGCTGGAAGTAACCGTAACACGGGCCAGCTTACCATCCACAGTATCCAAAAATGTCATCAGCCAGCCGGCCAGCAAGCCCCAGCCATACCAGCCATAGGCAAACAAAGCTCCGGCCAGTATGGCCAGAAAAAGGCCTATAACGGTTACGTGATTCGGTCGAAACCCAAAACGTACGCATAGGCCCACAACCCATCGCGCCGGTCGCGGCCAGGCCCACTTGGTGACACAATCGGTCACCCCTTTATAGGACCAGTCAAAAAGCCGACGCTCTAAGCCTTGTTTGTGTTCAGGCGTGATCGGCAACACAAACGGTGGTTCGAATTTGAGCAGCCGCTGTTGAAAGGATATGGACAGCTTATCCAGTGTTTCGATTGTTACTCCCGCCGGAAATACTGCGGTGGCGGTTTCCATAATAGCATCGCGCGCTTCAATGGCCTGGCCCACGGCTACATGTGCGGCAACAAATACCTCTGCTGATCCTTGTGGAATCTTCAGCAGAATATCCGGCGTTTGAACCAGGTAGTTGATCACCCGGTCATCAAACAGGAAATCGCCCCTGAGTAACAGGATCGAACTGTTCTCTGGTACGGCGGCAATATCATCCACAATGTGTGTCACACCAGCACCCTTCAACACACGCAATTTGCGTGCGTGGGACGTCAACCCCCAGATTTTTATCGGGCTGTCACCGATTATGTGCGCAAATAAAGACATATAAAGTATCCTACCTATTGTCCATCCGTAGATACCCGGGTCCAAAGGGCCCGGCACTGATTCAACCCTATAAGAGTTAACGTTATGCACATTCAGCGTGTGATAAATTCTAAATCCGAATATCGAAATACGAAACAAATCCAAATATCAAATGTTCAAATGATTTAAACATAGCTTAAACTTGTATCTCCGGCAGCTGGTTGCAATATGTACCTAATTACGATATCAACCACAAATGATTTTTAATAAATTCGATGCGCCCCATACGACCGGTGAACCGGCAACGCGGAAAACCGTTACCCTGGCGCATCTGTCCGACCCGCACATTTCCTGCATGAACGATATTACCACGCGGGATTTGGCCGGCAAACGCCTGTTGGGGTACGTAAGATGGAAACTGCAACGCGGTGCCGAGCACGGGGAAAACGTTTTGGCGGCGTTGCAAACGGATCTTGCCCGGACTGAACCCGATCACATTGCCGTCACCGGCGATCTGACCCACCTGAGCCTGCCGGCCGAATTTAAAAAAACCAGACAATGGCTGCAGTCATTAGGCAACCCATCAAAAGTTACCGTCGTCCCCGGCAATCACGATGCCTACGTCAAAACCAACTGGCGTCAAACCATGGCCCATTGGACCGACTACATGCTCTCGGATAACCTCCCAAGGAATGACTACAACGCAGAAGGTGCGAACACCATCTTTCCCTGTTTACGCATCAGGGGTTGTGTTGCCATAATTGGCGTGTGCACTGCCCGGCCCAGCGCACCGCATCTGGCCGTGGGCAGCATCGGCGTCGGACAATTGCAAAAGCTGGCGAAAATCTTATCCCAAACCGCCCGCAAACAATTTTATCGGGTCATACTGATCCACCACCCACCGGTATCCGGTTCGGTCAGCTGGCGAAAATGCCTGACTGATGCAGCTGCATTGCAGTCGCTTCTGACACGTTATGGCGCCGAGTTGATCCTGCACGGTCATGCTCATCGAACCCTGCGACGCAGCATGCAAACACCGGATGGCAATCTGCCTGTTGTAGGCGTACCCTCTATTTCGGCCCTGAGTCGTAAACCAGAACGTCGTGCCCGCTATTATATCTATCGTATAACACCCGTCGACACTGCTTGGGAAGTAAGACTCGAGGTTCGCATTTACTCACCTGATGACAATTGTTTTATCAGGGAGAGTGA
>JAOZSO010000027.1:0-16408 GCA_029939655.1 Desulfobacterales bacterium | reverse complement strand
TTGGTAGGCGGTACTGGATTTGAACCAGTGACTTCTACCGTGTGAAGGTAGCACTCTCCCGCTGAGTTAACCGCCCTTGATATTTTCGCAACTATAATGAGTCGGGGGGGGCTTCGTCAAGTTCTTTTTGAGTTGAATCGCCTTCTGTTTCCGACGACGCACCCTGGTTTTCATCTCCGTGTTTATCTTCCGGGGCTGTCGTTTCCAGGGTGTCATCCTCCGACTCGGTGGCATCGGCGGTTTCATCCTCTGGATCGACTGCATCCATGGTTCCTATTCCCAGGGCTTCGATTTCTTTGGGAGAGGGCAGATCTCTCAGGTTTTTCAGATCGAATACTTGAAGAAACTGTTTGGTGGTGGCATAGATCAGCGGCCGGCCGGGAATTTCTTTGCGGCCCAGCACGCGGATCAGCTTTCGCTCAAGAAGCATTCTGAGGACGCCACCGCAATCGACACCCCTTAAATGCTCGATGTCGCTACGGATCATGGGTTGTTTGTAGGCGATAATGGCCAGCGTCTCTAAAGCGGCCTTGCTGAGCCGAGAAGGCTTTGGCTGGAGAAGGCGCTTGATCCAGGGCACATAATCAGGATGGGAACGAAACTGATACCCGCCCGCAACTTCGTGCAGGGTAAAGGCGCCCTGGCGTCCCTCGTAGTCAGCTATGAGTTCATTGAGGGCCTGCCGGATCATCTTTGTATCGGACAGAGAAAGGACTTGCTTTAACTGCTCGATACTCAGGGGCTCATCAGCCACAAAAAGAAGACTTTCTATAATATTTTTTAAATCATCCATTATACATAAAATATTCTGATAATGCCGGATTCAACGTGCTGTACAATTTGGACCAAATTGAGCTTGACCATTTCCAGCAGAGCCAGAAAGGTCACAATAATATCACCTTTGTCTGCGTCTTTAGAAAACAGCTCATAAAATGTCAAGGAATCCTTTTTTTCGAGAATGTCGACAATTTCCGAAATTCTTTCCTTGACGGAAATCCGATCGGTGGATAGATCGAGCCGATGTTCTTCCGGAATATTGGCCAGGATTTTTTGAAATGCGTCAATGAGTTCGAAAAGACCTACCTGTATGTATGGCTCTTCTTCCTGGAGGTCTTCAAACCCTTCTTCTGTAAAGGATCTGACAAAGGTTTGTTCTCCCAGAAGATTTCGGTTTGCCAACTGCTCCGCGATGGACTGCATTTCGAGGTATTCCCTGAGCGGTTTGGCCAGTTCCAGGCGGGGGTCCTCCTCGTCTTCAATGCCGTGGGTCGGTAGCAGCATTCTGGACTTGATCTGTGCCAGTGTGGATGCCATCACCAGGAAATCCCCGGCAAAGTCGATATTCATGAGTTTGATCCATTCGAGATATTCGAGATACTGCCGGGTAATAACGGCAATGGGAATGTCATAGATGTCCACTTCATTTTTTTTGATCAAATGAACCAGGAGTGCCATGGGCCCTTCAAAAACCTGATCGAGCTTTATTTCGTATGGGATCTCTGTTTGTGCCATTGCATTGTTTACCCTTCGGGAAAGTCGGAGAACTTCAGATCCTTGCCTGCCACGCAACAGGCGTGGTTGCTAAGGGTTCGAAGTAAAACACTACGACTTCACCCTTAGGCGCCTTGACTCTGAAGCCCTCCGGCTTTTGCGACGATAGTTAAAAACCTGCTTATTGTACTGACAATCAAGCCTTAAGCCGTAAGCTGCTAATGGCTACCAGCTATCAGCTAACAGCTCTCTTTCGAAGAAAGAGCCTACATTCCAATCACGTTTCGGACCTCGGCCATGGTCCGGCGGGCTATCTTGCCGGCCTTGTTGCAACCTTCTTCGATAATATCGGCCACCAACTCCGGATGATGATTGTAATAATCCCTTTTTTCGTGGATCGGCGCCAGGGCTGCCAGCAGATTCCGGCCCATGATTTTCTTGCAATCCACACATCCGATTTCCGCACTGCGACATTCCTTGGCGATGGTGGTGGTGGATTCAGGGTCCGTATACAATTTGTGGAATTCATACACATTGCACACGTCCGGATCCCCTGGATCCGATTTTCGGGCCCGTTGCGGATCTGTTATCATTTGTGACACCTTGGTCGTCACTTCCCCGGGGCTATCTGAGAGATAGATGGCATTATTGTAGCTTTTACTCATCTTTCGCCGATCCAGGCCGAGAATTTTCGGTGTTTGAGTCAATATGGTTTCGGGCTCGGGGAACACGTTGCCGTAAAAATAGTTAAACCTGCGGGCAATCTCCCGTGTGATTTCCACATGTGGCACCTGATCCACACCCACCGGAACGGCATTGGCTTTATACATGATGATATCGGCTGCCTGAAGTACGGGGTAGCCTAAAAATCCGAAGGTGGACAGGTCCTTATTGTTCAACTGTATCATCTGGTCTTTGTATGTCGGGTTTCGTTCCAGCCACGGCACAGGTGTAATCATGCTGAAAATCAGGAAAAGCTCAGCATGTTCCTTGATATCGGATTGAACGAAAAGGGTACTTTTTTCCGGTGACAGCCCGACACTCAACCAATCCTTGATAATTTCCCGGGTATAGCCGGATATTTGACTGGGGTCTTCGTAATCGCTTGTCAGTGCATGCCAGTCGGCAATAAAGAAAAAGCAGTCGTACGTTTCCTGCATATCTACCCAGTTCAATAATGCACCATGAAGATTTCCCAAATGCAGCGGGCCTGTGGGGCGCATGCCGCTTAAAACACGTTTTTTCTTGGTGGTCAAAGCTGTTCTCCTTCCTAATTTTATTTTGATATATATTCATTTACAAATGCCAGTTCGTCTTCCCGTGTCTGAACCAAGCCATTGAGTTTTGTGTTCAATACCGCCTGCATGATATCCCGGTACACGGGCCCCGGTTTCAGGCCCCGCTCCATGAGGTCTTTTCCGGTCACCGATATGGTGACATGCCTCAGTTTTGTTACATAATGCGAAATGGCCCGTTTTACCTGACGACTTCGGGCGCAGACCATCATGTAGAGGATCATTTCGATGCTCAGGCCGGTTAATTGCTTGTGCAGCGAACTATCGTTTTCCGGCAGGTTTCTTTCCATCCGGTTCAGAATGGATTCGGCCGTGAAACGGTCTTTCAGTAAAACTTTTCTGTAACGAGGTGCCAACTCCAGTTGATCGCAGATTTCTCGGGTAGTCTGCTGGTCACAGTGCTGGATGAGCACCATAAAATAAATGGCCCACTTTATATAGGATTCCTCCAGAAAAAGCAAATCATGCCATGCCAGGACTTCTCTTGTTGAATTTAATAATGAAATCAAGTTATTGTCAAGCGCTATAGAGGGGTGGATCACCGGCAGTAGCTGGTAATCATGAAGCCGGACAATGGCGGGGGTCGGGTTCGCTTCTTCCAGAATCAGTCGTATTTCCGTAAAGATCCGCCGGCCGCTGAGTCGCTTGAAAAAGTTCATTTTAACTGCATTCGCGATCAGTCCCGCCGTAAGCTTTCCAATGGAAAAGCCGAAGCGTTGTTCAAACCTGATCGCACGGAATACCCGTGTGGGATCTTCGACAAAACTGAGATTGTGGAGTACTCGGATAACCTTTTCCTTGATATCTCTTTGGGCGGAGAAAAAGTCGATGAGTGTGCTGAATTTATCGGCGTTCAGCTGAATCGCCAGCGTGTTCATGGTAAAATCTCTGCGGAACAGGTCCAACCGAATGGAGCTCATTTCCACGATGGGCAGCGCTGCTGGAAACTTGTAGTATTCAAGTCTTGCAGAGGCGACATCGATCTTAAATCCGTCTGGAAAGATGATAACGGCGGTACCGAATTTTGCATAAGCATGAATTCGTGCTCCTGCCCCGTCTGCGAACTTTTTGGCAAAGGCGATGCCGTCGCCTTCGATAACGATATCAATATCTTCATTAGGGCGGTACAGGAAAAGATCACGGACAAACCCCCCGACAACATATGCGGCACAATCGATTTCATCTGCTACCCGGCCGATGTCCTTCAATATATTCAGGAGCCTTTGAGAGAGGCGCTCCTTCATGAAGTTCAGGATATTCCGCTTCCGGGCACGGATCTGTTTCTGGCTCTGGCGCATGGTGGACCTGTCATCAACCTTCTGCTGGCTGACCAGAACGTTCAGGAGGTCGGTTCGGGTGACAACACCAACGATGATTCCCTGGTCGATGACCGGCAGGATCCGCTGTTTGCTCTCGATAATATTTTCCTGAATTTCGAGAATATCAGCCGTCGGTGGTACGGACACCATCTCTGTGGTCATGTATTCGCGCACGGGTACGTCGTGAAGCTTATGGTAAAGCGCTTTTTCGAGGATCTGGCGGGATATGATGCCTGATAAGGTGCGACTTCCCTTTTGAGTGACGAGCAGGGCATTGATATTGTATCGTGTCAGCAGTTCAGCGGCGTTCCTACAGGAGATTTCTTCATCGATCATGAGGGGTGGTGAAGACATGAGATGCTTGGCCAGGCGCCTGGATTCGATCTTGTCAAAGAGCAATTCCAGCAGCGCCTGTTCAACCTGGGTGATGGTTTTGCCTTTGATGGATGCTGCCGCGGCATATGTGTGCCCCCCCCCGCCCAGGCTGGTGACAATATCCCCCACGTCAACCTCCGGTATTCTACTACGGGCCACGATGTAGACCTTGTTCTCCATTTGTGCGATGGCAAAAATGGCTTCGATATCCTCCATTTTGACCATTTTATGTACCAGAAAAGCAAAGTCGGGTACATACTGATCGTTTGTCACGCTGGTAAACACCACCTCGATACCGTTGATGTGATAACTGGTGGATGCCTGGATCATATCGTTCAGAATGGCCACCTGTTCGGGACTGATTTCCCTGGAGATGAGGTTGGATATCATGTTGAGGTTGGCGCCCTTGGAGAGGAGAAAGGCAGCCGCCTTGAAGTCTTTTTCAGTAGTGGATGGGAATGTGAATGAGCCTGTGTCTTCGTATATGCCGAGGCACATGATGGTGGCCTCATCGGGGGTTATATCAATGTTTTTACTGTTCAGAATTTCTGTCAGCAGCGTCACGGTGGCACCAACCGGCTCCTGGATCACCACCTGACCCTGGATGTCGTTTTCCATGGGAGGGTGGTGATCGTAAATGTGAATCTCCAGGTCGGGGTGGTTCAAAATAGATTCAAATTTGCCGATCCGATGGGGTTGCTTGGTATCGACGAGGACGAGACGTTCGATTTTGGAAACATCGATATCCTTGACACTCGTGATATTCAAAAGATAGACCATCGACTGGATGAAGAAATTTCTCAGATTTTTTTCCTGGGAGCCTGGAAAGACAACCAGGGAGTCCGGGTAAAGTTTCTGGGCGGCCAGCATGGAGGCAAGGGCATCGAAATCAGCATTGATGTGGGAGGTGATAACCGTTGATTTTTTCGCATTGGTCATACCATTAGCCTCATTGTAACTCTTCTGAATAACTGTATATAGGATGATCTTTATGGAACAAACAGCAGCCTTTAACTATACACACAATCGCATGTGATAATCAAGATAAAGATCGGTGGTCGACTTTTTAAAACCTGTTGTTTCCGCCTGTAAAGATGCCCTATGTGTAAACAGGGGCGGATTTACGATCGCATTTGTTATAAATTCCGAAAACTATTGTTGTTTCAATCATAGTGTGATAGTTATTCAGGCTTAAAAAACAATACAAACGGGATGATATCATCAGTTATAACCGGCTTAAGCCCTGTGGTATGTTTTTGCGGCAGGTTCCTTACAAGGGGG
Source organism: Desulfobacterales bacterium (assembly GCA_029939655.1). Classification (GTDB taxonomy): domain Bacteria; phylum Desulfobacterota; class Desulfobacteria; order Desulfobacterales; family B30-G6; genus B30-G6. Next base: position 10,647 of record JAOZSO010000027.1, on the reverse strand, counting down.
AAAGATTATGCCTGTTTATCAGTGGGTAGGTAAAAATAGAAGCAATGAGGTGCAAAAAGGGGAAATCGATCTTGCCGGTGAGGATGCCGTCAGAAATCATCTGGTAAAACTCAGGATAACACCCACAAAAATCAAAAAAAAACCAAAGGACCTGTTCGAGAATGTGGCCTTTCTTCAACCACCGATAAAGGAACAGGATATCATTATCTTCAGCCGGCAGTTTTCCACCATGATCGATGCCGGACTTCCCATCATTCAGTGCCTCGACATCCTTTATTCCCAACAGGAAAACAAGACCTTCAAGAATATGCTCAAGGACATCAAGGAGTCGGTGGAGGGCGGCCAGACACTTGCCGAAGCGTTGCGCAAGTATCCCAAGCAGTTCGACAATCTCTTTGTCAACATGGTAGCTGCGGGGGAGGCGGGCGGTATTTTGGACACGATTCTGCGACGTCTTTCTGCTTACATGGAAAAGGCTGCCAAGTTGAAGGCTCAGGTCAAGGGCGCCATGACGTATCCCGTTATTACGATCATTGTTGCCATCGTGGTCGTCGCCGTCATCCTTGTCTTCGTGATTCCTGTGTTTCAGGAAATGTTTGAAGGGTTGGGTGGTGAGCTTCCGGTACCCACGAAGATCGTTGTTGCCATGAGCGATTTCGCTAAGGATAATGTTGTGTATATTATCATCGGGGCCGTGATCTTTTTCTTTGCCTTTGGTCGCTATAAAAAAACCGCCAAGGGGAGATTGACTGTTGATGCAATTGCCTTAAAGTTGCCCGTCATCGGTCCTTTGTTACGAAAGGTGGCCGTGGCAAAATTCACCCGCACCATGGGCACCATGTTGTCCAGCGGTGTTGCTATCTTAGAAGCCCTCGATATTGTTGCCAAGACATCGGGCAATAAAGTCATTGAGGGGGCGATATACAGTGTTCGATCAGGGATTGCGGAAGGTCGTACCATGGCGGACCCGCTGTCCGACAGTGGCGTCTTTCCCAACATGGTCTGTTCGATGATTGCGGTGGGAGAGTCCACCGGTGCCCTGGATACCATGCTGGTCAAGATCGCGGACTTTTACGATGATGAAGTTGATCAGGCTGTAGAGAACCTGACCTCCATGATCGAGCCTTTTATGATGGTGTTTCTAGGAACGGTAATCGGAGGCCTGGTGGTCGCGATGTATCTCCCGGTATTTAAGATGGCCGGGGCCATTTCAGGATAAACACCGTCGGTCATTCATGAAAAACATCTTCATGTCAACCGAAAGAAATCTCGAACAAAAGCTCAAGCTGCTGATGTTCTTTCGGCTTATTTTTACATCTATTTTACTGGGTTCGACCATTGTTCTCCAACTCAATGAGAGCGTTTCTCCGCTGGCGCCCCCTCTCCTGTTTCTTTACGGGCTGATTGCCTCAATTTTTGTCATGTCTTTCTTTTACTCGGTAACGATATCCAGCATTCAACATAAAGTGGTATTCGCATATATTCAAATCGGTATCGACACCCTCGTTGTGACGTTGATTGTTCTCGTAACCGGATGTTTCCTCAGTTTTTTTTCGTTCCTCTATCTGGTGGTCATCATCTATTCGAGTGTCCTGCTCTTTCTCAATGGAAGTATGGTCATGGCCGGCTTATGCAGCCTTCAGTACGTCATCCTGATCAGTCTTGAATACTACGGGATCATTCAGCCCTATGGCGCGGATATCAGTCCCCTGATACTTGAATTCGGCTGGCTTCGGGTTCTCTACAAGGTGATGATCACGGCGGTGGCATGCTATGCCGTAGCATTTTTAAGCGGTTTTCTTTCGGAACAGACCCGGCGGTCCAGGAACGAGCTTCAGCGCATGTCGGAGCACGTAAAGCGGATGGAAAAAATGGCCTCATTGGGTGAAATGGCGGCGGGCCTGGCACACGAAATAAAAAACCCACTGGCATCCCTATCCGGGTCCATCCAGGTACTACGGGAAGAGAATCGCCACGATCCGGAACACGATAACCTTATGCGCATCGTTTTACGGGAGACCGATCGCTTGACATCACTTGCGAGTGATTTTCTCCTGTTTGCCAAACCACCGGCGGGCAAGCGGGAAAGTATACGGCTGGATGAGGCCATCAACGAAATTCTGGAATTGTTTCAGAAGAACAGAACAATCCGGGAGAAGCTTACCATCGAACGCAACCTGATTCATGACATATTCGTGGACGTGGACCCGATTCATCTCCGTCAGATTTTATGGAACCTTCTCCTCAATGCCGCAGAAGCCATAGATGGCGAAGGGCGGATTGCCGTCGATATGGTCCATCAAAAAAACAGGCGGATACAAATCGTTCTCACGGACAATGGCGAGGGGATTTCGCCGGAGAATGTCGATGCTATTTTCGATCCCTTTTATACTACCAAGCATAGCGGTACCGGTCTGGGACTGTCGATTGTTTATCGGATACTGGAGTACTATGGTAGCCGACTGGATGTCGATAGCACTGAGGGTCAGGGAACATTGGTTCACTTCAGTCTGAAAATACTCACCGTTCCAGAACCCTTAAGATTTGGCAGAGGACTTGACACCTAATATGAAATGGGTTACCCAATTCTGTTCAGCAACCCGTATGTATTAACAAGATCATGGAGCGTACTGATCGAGGATGAGAACAAAACGCATGTCTTTTGAGTATTTTATAGGTCGTCGATATTTAAAGGCCAAACAAAAACAGTCCTTTATATCGATGATTACGATTCTTTCCATAGCCGGCGTCACGGTCGGCGTCATGGCTCTGATCGTTGTTATTGCTGTGATGTCGGGGTTCGAAGATGATTTGAAATCTCGGATCCTGGGTGTCGAGTCTCATATCGTGCTCATGCATCAAACGGGTTCCTTTAACAATTACCGGAAGGTTCTGGATACGGTTCAGGATACGGATGGTATTGAGGCGGTGACACCATTCATCTATTCCCAGGTGATGTTGCGATCGGCTCACGGCGTGTCCGGGGCCGTCCTGAGAGGAATTGATCCGGAGACGGCGGGTTCGGTTATCAAAGGGGTCAGCCCGGAAGCTTTGAAATCGGCTTCGGAACCCAAGACATTGACAGATGGCAATGTCGCCGGCCCGGGAATCATTCTTGGTAGAGAACTTGCAAGAAGTCTGCACGTTCTGAAGGGGGACAGTGTCTATATCATAACGCCCCGGGGAATGATTTCTCCCATCGGGCATGTGCCGACCATGCGTCGCTTCGAGGTTCTCGGCTATTTTGAAACCGGCATGTATGAATACGATGGTTCCATGGCCTATGTCCGCATCGAAGACGCCCAGAAGATGCTCCGGATGGGGGATGCCATAAGCGGTATCGAGGTGCGGGTATTCAATATCTACAAGGCCCGGGAAATTTCGAAAAAGATTATCGAAAAGCTCGGATATCCCTTCTGGGTCCGGGACTGGATGCAGATGAACCACAATCTGTTTTCGGCCCTGAAGCTGGAAAAAACGGTGATGTTCATAATTCTGGCCCTGATAATCATGGTGGCAGCTTTTAATATTGCCAGCACCCTGATTATGATGGTGATGGAAAAAACCAAAGATATCGCTATTTTGAAGGCAATGGGTGCAACGAATAAATCGATCCGGAAAATTTTTGTTTTCAACGGCATGATCATTGGTGCCATCGGCACATTTTTAGGAACCGGGATCGGGTTTATCCTGTGTGGGCTTTTGGAAAAATACAAATTCATCGAGCTTCCGGGGGATGTCTATTATCTGACAACCCTGCCGGTTAAGCTCGATATCATGGATGTCATCATAATTGCCTTGTCCGCACTGGTGATATGTTTTCTGGCCACCCTTTATCCGGCCAGTCAGGCATCCAAACTTGATCCTGTCGAGGCGATTCGGTATGGTTGATGACGGGCGGCAAAACGTGAAAAGGATAGACGAAAACATTGCTGCGCCTGCTCTTTCCAAGAAAAGGTTTATAGAGGTCCAAAACCTTTATAGATGTTTCCAGAATACCGGCGCACCCATCGAAATCCTGCGGGACGTGAGCCTATCACTGGATGAAGGTGATACGCTGGCCATTGTCGGCGCTTCCGGGATAGGGAAATCCACATTTTTGCATATCCTTGGTACGTTGGATCGCCCGGACAGGGGAAAGCTATACTTTCAGGGTGAAGATGTCCTGCTGTTCGACAACAGCAGGCTGGCGCGATTCCGAAACAAATCGGTGGGGTTCATGTTCCAGTTCCATCATCTTCTCCCGGAATTCAGCGCTTTGGAGAATGCCTCGATGCCGGCTTTGATCAATGGATATTCCAGGGAAAAGGCCAGGGAAGCAGCAGAGACCATACTGGTACGTGCAGGACTTCAGGACAGGCTCCATCATCGAGTTGGAAAGCTGTCCGGCGGGGAACAACAGCGGGTTGCTCTGGCACGGGCTCTGGTTATGAGACCCCGGATTTTGTTGGCGGATGAGCCCACCGGGAATCTCGATACCCGGAACAGCGACCAGGTTCACGAGTTGCTTTTAGAGTTAAACCAGGAATATTTAATGACAATGGTTGTAGTGACACACAACATGCAACTGGCTGCTTTCATGTCTCGCTGTGTGACCATTGCCGATGGGCAATTTGTGGAAAAGTGCTGAGGACCCCTTTATGCTAAAACGAGGTTGGATGGTATGTATTGCACTCATTTGCTTGTTTCCGCCCTGTGTATATTCACAGAGTGCTAAAAAAGTGGCTGTCCTGCCGTTTCGAATCAATGCCCATGAGGACCTGTCCTACCTCTCAACTGAAATTCCCAAACTGATCAAAGAAAACCTGAAACGCGAAGGGGCGGTGATCGTTGAACCCGATCCTGTGGATATTGCAGCCTGGCCGAATACGCTTACGGAAGAACTGGATGCGAAGCGGATCGGTCTGAAACAAGGGCTTGATTTTATTGTCTGGGGCAGCCTGACCCGTATCGGGCAGAAGATCAGCCTGGACGTGAAAGTCATTGAACCCTTTACGATAGAAGGGACCAGTACATTTTTCCTGGATGTCGAAGGTATCGAGAATCTGCTTGTGAGTGTGCAGAAGGTGTCTCGGGACATTGGTTTCAAGTTATTTGAGCGCACCAAGATCGCCGAGATTACTGTTGCCGGCAATAAACGCATCGAAGTTGACGCCATCGAACGCTACATCAATACAAAACCGGGTGATGCTTATGTTCCCAGCCGACTTTCGAGTGATTTGAAGTCCATCTATTCCATGGGCTACTTCGAGGACATCCGCATTGAATCCAAAGACACCCCCTTTGGTAAGGCCATTACGTTTTATGTTCAGGAAAAGCCGACCATCCGGCGGATTGAATTCAAGGGCAATAACATTTACGATGACAAGGAAATTATGGACGCCCTCAACATTAAATCGGGATCCATCCTTAATATTTTTTCCATACAGAAGAATCTCATTCGTATAGAAGATCTCTATAAGGAAAAGAATTATCATAATGTAACCGCGGACTATGAGGTCAAGGAACTGGAAAACAATCAGGGGGATCTTCTGTTTCTGGTCCAAGAAGGTGAAAAAGTCAAAATAGAGAAAATTGCCTTTGAAGGGAATGTTGTTTATACGGACAAAGAACTCAAGAAACAGATGAAAACCAATGAAAAAGGCTTTTGGAGCTGGCTGACAAACTCGGGTGAACTGGAAAAGGAAGTATTGAACCAGGACACCGTCAAGCTGCGTAGCTTTTATCAAAACAATGGTTTTATCGAAGCAAAGATCGCAGAACCCATCGTTGAATACCAAGAGGATATGATATCTATCAAAATTAAAATAGATGAAGGCTCAAAGTTCAAGGTCGGCAAGGTGAGCGTCGCAGGGGATCTTCTTTTCCCTAAAATTGAACTGATGGAAAATCTGAAAATTACCAGAAACGAATTCTACAACCGTGAAGTGGTCAGAAACGATATCCTGACGCTTTCGGATCTCTATTCGGATGAAGGGTATGCCTATGCGGATATTTATCCCCGTATCAGTAAGGATGTCGAGAATCTTGAAGTCAATATCGACTATGTGATCAAGCGGGGCAAAAAGGTCTATTTTGAATCCATCATCATCACGGGTAACAACAAGACCCGGGACAAGGTTATCCGGCGGGAACTAAGGGTTTACGAGCAGGAGATTTTCAGCGGGACAAGACTCAAAAGAGGTATCCGAAACCTGTACCGACTGGAGTTTTTTGAAGACGTGAGGGTGGATACCGTCGAAGGGAGCACCGATGATCAGATTCTCTTGAAAATCAATGTCATTGAAAAGCCAACGGGCAATTTTATGTTCGGCGGCGGATACAGCAGTGTCGATTATGGTTATCTGACGGCGGCAATTTCCCAGAATAACCTATTCGGGCGCGGTCAAGTCCTGGAGCTGAAAACGACCTTCAGTATGAAATCAAGCACCTACTCATTGAGTTTTACTGAGCCATATCTTTTTGACAAGTCCATTTCGGCCGGGTTCGACATCTATAATCAGAATAGAGATTTTAACGATTATGATAAGTCGAGCTTGGGCGGCCGTCTTCGTTTGGGAACCGTGCTGCGTGAATATACCAGGCTATTCTGGTCCTATTCCTATGATGTCAGTGATATTTCAAACATCGACAATGATGTTTCCGACCTGATCAAGGACAGCAGAGGAACGAATGTCACCAGCGCCACCACGGTCTCCCTGAAATATGATTCGAGGGACCGGAGGTTTAACCCCAGAGACGGGCATTTCGACACTGTTTCGGTTGAATATGCGGGATTGGGTGGCGATGTCGGCTTCACTAAGTATCTTGCTGAATCAGGGTGGTACTATCCCTTGTTCCTCAGTACCGTCGGCATGCTGCATGGGAAAGGGGGGTACGTGCGTGAGCATTCCAACGCTTTCCTGCCCGACTATGACCGGTTCTACCTGGGGGGTATGAATTCGGTACGTGGTTTTGGTTGGCGTGATATCGCTGCTGAAGACAAAAATGGTGATGATATCGGGGGAGATAAATTTATTCAATTCAATATTGAGTGGATTATCCCTCTGGCCGAGAATGCCGGACTGATGGGCGTTTTCTTTCTTGACGCAGGCAATGTGTATGGGGATGATGAAAAATTCGACCCGACAGATCTTCGTAAAGGTGGTGGGGCCGGTGTTCGATGGTACTCACCGATGGGTCCCATACGCCTGGAGTATGGTTGGATACTGGATCCCAAGAGAGATGAAGATACCGGGGGACGGTGGGAGTTTTCTGTAGGAACATTATTTTAAAGATTGCGAGGTGGAAAATGATTAAATGTAAAGCAATGGTGATTACCCTTTTTCTAGCTGTTCTGTGGCTGGCGGCCCCTTGTCTGGGGGCGGATGTTGCAAAAATTGGTGTTGTCGATATTCAAAAGGTATTGTTGACATCATCGGCCGGCAAATTGGCCAAGGCGCAGATCAACAAAAAAGCGCGTGAAATGGAGAGCAGTCTGACCGTGAAGAAAGGAGAGATCGAGAAGTTGAAGGAGAGCCTTGAGCGTGAAGCCTTGGTGATGAACAAGGAAGCCCGCGATGAACGCGGACGAGATATCCGTATCAAGATCAACGATATAAAGTCACTCAAGAATAAATACGAGAACGATCTCAAGAAAATTGAAGGCAAGGTGGTTAAAAGGATTCAAAAGGACGTGGAGGTCATTATTCAGGAGTTGGGTAAAAAAGGGGGCTATCTTCTGATTATCTCCAACCCCGTTGTTCTCTACTCCCCGTCATCCATCGACATAACGGATCAGCTGATTCAGGCCTATAACACTGTGCTGGCCGAAAAGGGTGGTGACTTCAATATCGAAGCGCTCGAGTAGCGGGATTTGAGGTAAAAATGGACCGGAGGTTAATCCATGGAGACTTATGATATCAGGGAAATCATGACGTATCTACCACATCGGTATCCGTTTCTGCTGATCGACAGGATTCTTGCTCTCGATCCCGGGGATAGTGTGGTGGCATTGAAAAATGTTACGATGAATGAACCTTATTTCCAAGGCCATTTTCCTGGGACACCGGTGATGCCGGGTGTCCTGATTCTGGAGGCGATGGGACAAGCCGGCGGTGTGCTGGCATCTGTTTCCTTGCCGGAAGGATTGAAAGGGCGACTCGTCTATTTTACCAGCATTGACAAGGCCCGGTTCAGAAAACCGGTTGTGCCGGGAGACCAGCTGATATTGGAATCAAAACTCGTCAACATGCGCTCAAAGGCGGTTCGCATGACCGGTATCGCAAAAGTGGATGGGAAAAAAGTCGCCGAGGCAGAGTTCATGGCCGTGATCGGAGAATCATAGACCCGGGAGCCGAAAAGATCGAGGTGTAGAGTGATAACATTGCATTCCATAACATCGTGTAACGATGTTATTATTGGAGGGAACCATGGCGCTCAAACAGGAACTTCTGGATATTCTGGCGTGCCCGAAATGTAAGGGCGATATTTATCTCAATGAATTGGGTGATGGACTGGTCTGCGACCATTGCCATCTGCTGTACGAAATCAGGGACGATATTCCCATTATGCTGATCGATGAGGCAAAACCGATCGCCTGAAAGGCATACAATAACTGAACCCATGAGCCGGTCAAGCCCACCCAAACCAGCCAAGCTCGTTATCGGTTTTTTTTTAAAGGAAAAAAACCTTGGTATACCTGTTGTCGAGAATCTCATCGAAAGATTTGGTGAAGTGGACATCGTGAGTGAATGGATGCCTTTTGACCAGACGACCTATTATGAGCCGGAAATGGGGGCTCCTTTATATCGGCGGATGATGGCATTTGAAACACTCATCCAGCAAAACCAACTTGCGGAAGTCAAGCTTTTCGCCAACGAAATCGAAAAACAATATGCAGACAACGGGAAGCGGCTTGTCAACATTGACCCGGGTTATCTACTCCTGGAAAGGTTCGTCCTATCAACCGGAAAAAATTTTGCCCATCGGATATATATCGGCAAAGAAATCTACGCAGACTTGACTCTTATTTTTCGCAAGGGCCGGTTTGAATCGCTTCCCTGGAGTTTTCCCGACTATGCCGGAGATCGGGTTCAGACATTTTTAATGCGTGTCCGGGGAAAATATGCAAGGGATTTAAAGAGATAGGGTGATGGAAGGGTTCGAGGGTGATACAGGGGTTCGAGGGGAATAATGTTCTTTGAGTTTGTTGCGTTTCTTGTGTTCATTGGGTTGATGGAACAGGGGATGTGTTGAGAGCTGAATACTCTTTTCCGGGGACAACTCAATAAACACAACGAACTCAAGGAACTCAATAAACAAGTATGCAGGGTTCGAGGGTGGCTGACAGCTATGGGCGAAAAGCACCTAACAGCCTACCGCCTAAACCGCTAAAAGGCTAATAAATGATCAAAAGCATGACGGCATTTGCCAATAGCGAACAAACTATCGACGATATTTCCATAAAGGTTGAAATCAGGACCTATAACAGCAGGTATCTTGATATCCAGTTGCGAATGACCCCGGGATACCAGGTTCTCGAAGAAAAGTTGAAAACGCTGATCACCGGGTGTGTGGCAAGGGGGCGGGTCGATGTGAAGATTCATATCGATGACCTGTCTGATGCTGCAGTGGTGGCATTTGATGTGGATGAAACCAAGGCCAGGGCCTATCATCAGGCACTCAAAACATTGAAAAAACTCCTGGATCTGGAAGGGTCGGTTTCCCTGGAGTTGATTACGGCAAGAAATGATCTAATCAAGCCCAGGGAGGTTGAATCGGACGTTGATAAAATCTGGGCCTGCCTGGCAGATTGCATGCAGGAGGTACTGTCGGATATTGATGCCATGCGTCAAAAGGAAGGCGCATTTATTGCCAACGATTTCAGGGAACGACTGCATTTCCTTGAAGATAGCATCGATCAGATTGAAGCCGACAGTTCCGGACTCCTGGAGCAGTACAAGCTCCGCTTGATGGAACGGATATCGGTTTTAACCGAACAGCGTGTGTCCCTGGATGAAGGGCGTATTGAGCAGGAGGCGGCGTTTTTGACGGATAAAAGTGACATTTCCGAAGAGATTATCAGGGTTCGCAGCCATTTGGCGCAATTTGAAGCAATTATGGCGGCAGGGGCACCATCAGGCCATAAACTAAATTTCTTGATGCAGGAAATCAATCGGGAGTTCAATACCATAGGATCCAAATCAGCAAAAACGGACATTTCTCACATTGTTGTGAACGTGAAATCTGAACTGGAAAAGATACGGGAGCAGGTTCAGAATGTAGAATAATAATATCGCTCCGCGATATTATAGGACGCGGCTTCGCCGCTATTTTATTTGGTCTTTTTCGTGATTTCGTATTTTCGTGATAAAAATCTTTTTCGGTTTAACTGGGTTGGGGGGCGCATGGAAAAATTATTATTGAACATCGGATTCGGCAACACGGTGGTGGCGGAAAGGGTTGTGAGTATCGTGGCACCCAATTCAGCTCCCATGAAGCGACTCAAGGACGAAGCCAAGGAAGACAGGCGACTGATCGATGCTACTCACGGTCGCAGAACCCGGGCAATCATTATCATGGACAGCAATCATATTGTTTTGTCCGCCATACAGGCGGAAACAATCTCCCAGCGGTACGCGATGCTTAAAGAAGAATAAATTCGTT
>JAOZSO010000329.1:2735-4512 GCA_029939655.1 Desulfobacterales bacterium | reverse complement strand
CGTCATGAAGATGGAGCCGATTTTTTGTGTGGCTGCGCTTTGGATGAACGTTTGCCGGAACCAGCCAATCAGTATATAGATCGAGAAGGTGCCGGCCATGGCGCCATAAAAACCACCGTAAATACCGTTCATAAAGCTTAAGGAGGCACCGACAACATATTCTTTTTTTTGTATCGCGGTTTGTCTCTTTTCAACACCCATACCCCGATTGAACAGGAGGAAGGCCACCAGTATAATGTTGGTGGCCACGATGACGTACTTCAGGACGCTTTCACTGATTTGTAATACGAGATTGGCCCCCAGAGCCGTGCCGAACAACACCGGAATGGCGACAATAAACCCGATCCTGTAATTGATGAGTTTTTTTTTGTGAAATTTGTACCAGCCCGATATACCCACCCCGATAATGCCAAAACGATCGGTCCCGATGGCGGTATGCGGTGGCAGGCCTAATAGTATCAGGGTCGGAATCGTTACGATGCTGGACCCACCGATAAGGGTACCGAAGGCTGCAGCAGCAACGCCGACAAAGAACATGATGATCAGGTGGGTAATTTCCATTACCGGTAAAACTCATTCAGATCGACGGGTAACTCTATTTTCTCGCCACGTGCTGCGGACAGATCCATGGCCATTGTCAGAATAAGATTGCGATGGCCCTCGGCAGCGGTTGCATGGGGAGAGTCGAGCCCCAAGCAGACGCGGGCAAACCAGGTGTTGGTTTCTTCCCGCATGGGTCCCCAGAGTTGTCCGATATGGGTATCTCCCGGGGGATAGCTGGTGAGAAAGTCCACGTGTCGTTTAAACTCGGGCTCATAGCCTTCGGGTTTGTACCCGGCGCCCTGGGGGTTCTCGGAGGCCAGCACCAGATCCCGATGGGTGTCCTCCACATCGATGACGCCTTCGGTCCCCACAATGCCGATTTCCAGTCCATAGACGGCTCCGGGCCACACTACCGGTAGGGCCCAGCTGATATTCATACTGAAGATGGTGCCGTCATCCATGGTAAAAATACCAAAGGTGGAATCCTTGGTCCCGTATTTGGCCAGGGCCTTGTCTATCGATTGAGCATAAACCGACACCGGGATTTTTCCTTCCATGAGCCACATACTCATGTCGAGGCTGTGGGTGCCGGATACCACCATGGGCGTCAGGTTTTTACGTTGATCCGTGCGTCGGGTGGTGGCAATGGGAACCATGCGGTTCATGAAAGCCCGGGTGACAACCGATGTCACTTCACCGATCTGACCACTGATAAGGCGTTGTTTGATGGCCAGAAAACGTCGGCGGAAGCGGTTGGTGTAGCCGATGACCGCATCCACACCACTCTCTTCGATGGTTGTGAGTATTTTCAGCGATTCTTTTGCATCGGTGGCCAGGGGTTTTTCGATAAACAGGTCGTAACCCTGTTCTATGGCTGCAAGGGTCGGGTCGACATGAAAGTTTTCATCGGTGGCGATGATGGCGGCATTGACCTCCGGGCGTTTGAGAAGCTCTCTAAAATCGGTGGTGAAAAAATCTGCCTGAGCATCTTTTGCCAGCTTTTTCCCCAGATCTTCCTTGATATCGCACAACCCCAGCCACCCGACGGCCGGATAATCGTGTGCCAGCATGGCGCGGATGCGACCGATAGTGCCGCAACCAACAATGGCCAGACCAATTTCCTTTTTCTTTTGGGTCATTTTTTAAATGCCTCCTCGATTAGAAATACATTTGTCTGTTTTTATCTTGATCAGCAGCGCTGAGTTATTTCTTATTTAAATTGTTTCTTTTTTTA
>JAOZSO010000329.1:0-2725 GCA_029939655.1 Desulfobacterales bacterium | reverse complement strand
GTTGGCCAGATACCACTGATAAACGTCAGCAGAATAATAATGATTAATACGGTTCCCAGCGGACGATCAATCAGGATTTGCCATATGCTTTCATCTTCGAAGATAATCATGGCCCGTCTAAAATTTTGATCCAGCATGTTCCCTAAAACGACACCCAGGATCATCGGTCCGATGGGTATGTCGGCTTTGCGCATGCAGAAGCCTAACAATCCAAAGCCGAACATCAAATAAATGTCGAACATGGACATTTTCTGAGCAAATGAACCCAGAACACACAGCAGGGCAATAATCGGCAGCAACAGTTCCCGGGGCAAGGAGAAAAGTTTGACACTGGGTTTGATCAGGAGAAACGCACAGATGTACATACCGATATTGGCCACAATCAAGGTGCCGTACATAAAACTCATGATACCCGGCTGCTCTAATTCGATGGTCGGTCCGACCACGATACCGTGCAGGTTCAGGGCGGCCAAAAATGCCGCTACGGTTGCACTGCCGGGGATACCCAGAACCAGTGAGGGCAGTAGTGCACCACCGATATTGGCGTTGTTGGCGACCTCCGAGCAGATCACGCCTTCCATGCTGCCCTTGGAAAAGCGCTTGCCGGTGAAACGTTCACCAAGGCCGTAGGATACAAATGTGGCCACATTGGCTCCGGCTCCCGGAATGATTCCGGTGATGAGTCCCACGATGGATGAACGGATAATACTTTTCCAGTATTTTAAAAATTCTTTTATAGGGGGGAATATCCTGCCGATTTTTTGCGGGATCACATATGGTTGGGGTTGGGACAGAACCATAATAATCTCAGTAAGCCCGAAAAGACCGATGAGTACCGGAATATAGGGGATTCCTAAAAGAAGTTCCTGGCTGCCGAATGTGAACCGTTCAATGCCATGAATTTCTTCCCTGCCTACCATGGCGATCAAAACACCCATCCAACCGGAGATCCAACCTTTAACCGGCGCTTCGCCGGCAGTCAGGGTGCCGCTGATGGATATGCCCCAGAGTGCCAGCAAGGCAACTTCCCAGGATGCAAAATTCAGGGCAATGTCCAGCACGTAGCTGACACAGGTGACCAGCAGCAGGATGCCGATCCAATTTCCCACCATGGACGCCGTAATGGACATTCCTAATACAAGGCCACCCTTGCCCTGTTTGGCGAGGGGAAATCCTGCCATTTGGGTGGGCACCGCGTCCGGTGTTCCGGGTATGTTAATCAGCACGGCGGAAATAGCTCCACCAAAAACCGAACCGGTAAAGGTACCCAGAATGAAAATAATAGCCGGTTCGGTGGGCATGCGATAGGTGAGCCCCACCAGAAGGGCCATGGCCATTGTGGTGGAGAGACCGGGCAGGGCAGCCCAGATGATTCCCATGGCCGCACCGGAAAAACACAGCAACATCATATAAGGTTCAAAAGCAGTGAAAAAAGAATACATACAATGGCCTCTAAAGAAAGTAGTCGAATATTGAATCCCCGGGCAATAAAATCGAGAATAAAAATCTGAACGTCAGGCTGAAAAACAAGGGGATAACGATGGATGCGACAATAATTTTGAGCCAGCGACCTTTTTCCCAAAAGACCGCAAATGTACTGAGCAAAAATAGAAATCCGGCGATTTCAAACGGCAGTCGACCGGTTAAAATCAGCATATAAACAGCGGCCAATACGATAATCCAAATGGATCGTTTTGTCTGCGTATCTTGAAAAAAGTCTTTGCCCGAAAAAGATGACAGCCTGGTACGTAAAAAAGTAAGACCATTGCGGCACACCGCTGTAATGAAAAGCCCCAGGCTCATCAAAAACATGGTGCCGGCGAATATAAGCGGTACCAGACCCGGGGCAGAGGCCCACCCGGAGGGTTTTGACAATTTAAGAGCCCAAATTGATATGACGACAGCCACCGCCATGACGATCAAAGAGCTAACGACATCTGTGCTTGCCATCTGCGATTGTTTGTTTGCATTTTCTTGCTCAGATGGTTCCAAAATCTGGGTCCCCAATAGTGATACGTTACGGTTGTATTGTGGACAATGCCCTGAAACATCAGAGATGTTCAAGGGCACCATCCAGGTGAACTGTCGCTTACATGGTCGGTTTATAGCCCTTTGGCGGCCACCATTTGTCAAAATCTTCCGGTCTGGGAATGCCTGCATCAGCCGGGTTGATCTTGGCACCTTCAACTTTCAAGTCCCACAACAACCAAGCCGTTGTGCTCTCGGCGCGGGCGGCGGCCTTGTCGGCAGCTTCGCCTACCAAGACATCTTTTAAGAAGAATTTCTTATTTAGCAATGCTTCAAATTTAGGTGAATTGCATGCCGTTTTAAATGCTGCGGCAATTTTTTTCATAATCGGAGCCGGCACGTCCCTTTTAACAGCCAGAGTATAATATCCGCCGAAGGGTGCGTGTGCTGCCAAGGCAGGTACGTATTTGCCGACAGGCTGCAAGACGGTGCCATTTTTAAGCGTGATGGGATCTTTGGCAAAAATAGCCAGGTTTCTCATTTTTCCGGCCCGGATGAATTCGATGGTTTCGTGCAAGCCGCTGCCGGCCACGTCGACTTCACCTTGCAGGCATGCCAGCGCCGCTGGAGCACCACCCTTATACGGGATCTGCTTTACGTCGATGCCGGCTACACTTGTCATGATGGAGATGCCTTCGGCCCAGAGCCCACCGACACCCGAGTTGGAAACCTTGTATTTGCCGGGGTTCTTTTTGGA
>JAOZSO010000026.1:0-16467 GCA_029939655.1 Desulfobacterales bacterium | reverse complement strand
GATCATTCGGTATTGCCCTTCGACCTTGCTCAGGGCGGTGAGCCTGTCGAACCGTTTAGGGTTTCGAATTTCGTGCTTCGGATTTATGCAACTACCGCTATCGGCATAGCCAATTATCTCTGAACTGGCTCAAAGGACCAGGTTTTAATAACGGAATAAAACCGGTTCTATAAACCAGTGCCGAGATCTGTGTTTCCAGGTTAATGCTTGGTTGTCAAAAGCTTCAGCGCGAGTCCGATGAAAACAATCCCCGCTATCCTGTTTATGACAATCTGCACCTTGTTAGATCGATTGAGCCAGTCACCAAGGGCACCGGCCAGAAGTGCAACACTACCAAATACCAGCACCGTCGCAACAATAAAAACGAACCCCAGGATAATGATCTGAAAGGTCAGCGGTCCTCGGGCGGGATCCGCAAACTGCGGCAAAAAAGCCAGGAAAAATATTGAGACCTTGGGATTGGTGACGTTCATGATAATACCGCGCCGGTATAGCTTGCTGATTCTGATTCCGCTACCCTCCCCGGATTCGATTCGGGTTGCGGTGGCACGAAATGCATGCCAGGCCAGGTAAAGCAGATAGCCGGCACCCACCACTTTCAATAGGGTGAACGCCACCGCAGACACCTGAAAAATGACGGCAACACCCAGAACCACAGCTGTCGTGTGAACGACAAGTCCCGTACAGAGTCCCAGAGTCACCCACAAACCAGATATCTTTCCATGCAAAGCCGACTGGGTCAGAACAAATATGTTGTCCGGCCCCGGAGCCAGTGCAAGAATCACGGAGGCCGCGAAAAATGTTGCGACTGTTTCCATAGGAATTATCATACCGGTTCCCTTCATACCTGCGGTCAGGCTGTAGGCTGTGAGCTGCTAAATGTCTAACAATCTATAGCCTACAGCCTATTGCGCAATCAATGCGGCCAATGCCTTCCGATCATACCACCTGCCGGCTGCCATGACACCGCTTATCTTGCGGGTATTGGCCACATCTTCCAGGGGATTTTGTTTCAGCAGTATGAGATCCGCTCTTTTGCCGGGTAGGATGACTCCGAAATTATCCTGTCCGTTCATCCGCTTCACAACTTTAGAAGCAACGGTGGTTCCGGAAGCAATGGCTTCATAGGGCGTAAAACCGTTTTCCACCAGAATTTCGAGCTCATCATGGAGAGAAAAGCCCGGCACGATGCCCATGCCGCCTGTCCCGGCATCAGTGGACAGCACCAACGGAACCCGGGCCTCTTTCAGCGCAACCAATAATTTTTTGTCCAGCATGTATTTCAAGGGTGCAAACGCTTCACCCCCCTTGAACTGCATTTGATGCTTTTCTTTGCCTTTTCGAAACCGCTCCATATACTGGTTCGGCAGATATTGATTTTCAGGTTTTTCAATAAATTTATCCGGCTCGAACAACTTTTGTACAATAACATCATCCACTACCAGTGTCGTACAAACGGTGATGGGCCTTCCCTTGAGCTTGCTTACCGTCGGCGCAATCATTTCATCAAATGTCTGCTCTCTCACTTGGGCATCGAGCTCAAGATAAGGTTTAAACGATCCGAATGCAGTGCGGATGACAGATGCCATCCACATCTCTTTATTCGGAAAATACTGATCTCTGTCCAGATTTATAAACTCCCACAAAAGTTCTTCGACATGGGCGATTTCATGCATGCCTTCGGCCAGGATCCCGTCCAGTCCTACCTGAAACGGAATGTGCCCGGCAACATACAGATCAAGCTTTTTAGCTGTCGAAAGAACGATATGGTACTCTTCCCGGGTCAAATAGGAGTAAGGCTTAATGAAATCGAACCGCTGGTATTTTTGTTTAATAACGGCATTCTCCGGGTTTTTCAGATACCCCCAAAGAATTGGGCCGCACGTTATTATCCTGGGCCCGATGAGGAGCCCCTTTTCTACCTGGTCCCGCCACTCCAGGGCGTACATACCAGATTTCCCTAGCGGGCCGAAACAGCGAATTGTCGTGACACCATTGGCAAGATAAAGCTTCAAAGGAGACACCGGCCAGGCATCGCTCATCCAGTTGTATCTCAGATGCATGTGCATGTCGGCCAGGCCCGGCATCAGGAACTTGTCGCTGCAATCAATCACCCTCGAATTCTGCGGCACTACCGTTTGGTTACCAGGACCAATCGCGATGATCTGTTTGCCTTGAACCACCACGGTTTGATCGCGCAGAACAGTTTCGCTGGTCATAGGTATCAGATTGGCATGGATGAATACCGTTGGATTGCTTTCCTGGGCCGGAACACCTCCTGGCATCAGGAGCCAGAACACCAGGAGGATCAACATGCGTAGTATTGGACGACATTTCATGAAAGACCTCCCTTTCGGTACAGATTGACACGCATCTCTGGTACCGTGGGTTTTTCGACAATGATGTGTATTGGTTTTTTGTTTTCATTCAACATTGGACGTTTCCCGCCCGGGCGGGATTAGACGTTGGACGTTCATCTTTATAAACTCAATAAACACGATATCCCTCGACCCCTCCGACCCTCAAAAAGTTCCATGCCTTCCCTCACCCTTGGAAAACCTGACAGCACCCTCTACGGTTTCACCTTTTTCGATCGTGCACATTCCATGTTTGAATTCGTTTTGCATTGCCTCTTTAAAAGGCAGATCCCACTGTTCGTAGGCACTCAAACGATCACTGCGCATACAGGCCTGTGGAAATTCGGAAATTTGTTTAGCCAGCTTCTCGGCAGCAGGCCGTGCTTCGCCATGAGGTACGATCCGGTTTGCCAGACCAATGGCCTTGGCTTCGTCAGCGTCCACCGGACGTCCGGTGAGGATAAGATCCAGGGCATGGCTCATGCCGATCAAGCGTGGCAATCGTACCGTACCGCCATCGATCAGCGGTACGCCAAATCGTCTGCAGAACACACCTAGAACGGCCGTCTCTTCCATGACGCGCAAATCGCACCACAGGGCAAGCTCGAGTCCACCCGCAACCGCATGGCCCGAAATGGCTGCAATGACGGGTTTGTTCAACATCATTCGACTGGGTCCCATGGGCCCGTCTCCATCGGGAGCAAGGCGATTCATCCGCAGACTGTCCTGGCCGGCAAACGCCTTCAGATCAGCGCCGGCACAGAAGCTGTCCCCCATACCGCACAACACAGCCACCGAAAAAGCGTCATCCTCATCAAACTCCCGGAAAGCCTCTACAAGCGCCGATGCCGTAGGGCCGTCAACTGCATTTTTCGCCTCCGGCCGGTTGATGAACACCGTGAATACCCTGTCGCTTTTTTCAATGCGAATTGACATCTTACCTCCCCTTTCAGTAGATGGCAGTTTTCAAAGGATCATGATTTTTTCTTCAATCCCTTACCGATATCGAACGCCTTGCCTACATACGGCCCGACGCCATGGTACGCCTGGACGTCGGGGCTGAAAAGAATGGGGCGGACTTTCTCGATATCCGGCTTCCCATCATCCCCCAGGGCGATTTCTTCGACCTTGACATCCAGTATCTCACCGACAAAGTGTGTGTGCAGACCGATTTGATAATGGTGAATGACACGACATTCCACTACCATGGGAAATTCTGCTACAAACGGGGCATCAACAAGTTCCGACCTTACCGCCGTAAGACCCGTTCGCGCAAATTTATCTTCGTTTCGACCGGAAACAATGCCGAAAAAGTCTGCGGCTGCAGCGTGTGCTTCGGACGGCACGCTGAGAGTATAAGCCTCCCTCTCCATGATATTACCGTAAGTATAGGTGGCTTTGCGAAGCGAAATGGTCACACAGGGCGGGCTGGAACAGCAGATGCCTCCCCAGGCAATGGTCATAACGTTGGGCCGCCCCTGGGCGTCGTACGATCCCACACACCATACGGGTGTCGGATAAATGAGTGTTTTGGAACCAAAGGATTTCTTCATTATATTCTCCCTGTATTTGTAAAAATGATGTGGATAGGAAGTTCTAGAAAATCTACAATCGTATGACAAAATAGTCAATGCCAACGATGGCTTTACTTTTTCAGAAAAATGCGGAAATGAAGTTGTAGGAATAATTTTATGAGTTGAACCTGAACTGAGCGATTTTTCCCGAAGAGATGTGCCGAGATCTTGATGGAGGAGGGTTCGCAAGAGATTGGTGCAGATCGAGAGAAAAATCGCTCAGTTCAGGTTGAATATAATGGAGAGAATAAGGGGAATGGCGTTTAGAAATGGAATGGAACCCCACGGGTAAACCCGTGGGGTTCCATTAAAATACCCGTCTTCGCCTTCGGCTACGCCGCGGTTATCCGCCTTGCCTTAGGGGTGACATCGCGCCGTAGCAATTAACCTTTGCTTTTGCATTCATCCACGGGCAAGCCCGTGGTATTCTGCGAAGGCGGATAAAAAAAGTTACGCTACTCCTTCAAGTAGCCAGTTGATCACGTCTTCTGTCTTATAGGATGCCCTATCTTTCAAAAACCGGCAGATAGTCATGATGCCATCACCGGATGTGACCAAGGTATTTTCGACATAACCGCTCTTTCGCATCTGTCCCACGCCGACATTCGACAGCAGCGCGTTGCAGAGGCACTTCTTTCCTTTCATATCGTCGGGATTGCCGCCTTTTCCGATAAAGACTGCTTCCGGTTCCGCTGGGCAGCGGTAGCCGATCTTGCCGTCAGGTTTTTCATAGAGATGTCTCAGATAGCCGAGGTCACATTTTCTAGGTCTTTCCTGGTATGCATTGATCTCAGACAGCGATCCCTCCAGGGAGAGCACCTTAAACGGAAATCCTGTGGGCGACGCAGAAGGGTCTGTAAATACGGAAGCAGTTCCCTTTTGAATATTTTCAATGGCCAGGTTCTTAACAGCGTCCGTGAAACCGGATTCCTTTGAAAACGCCAACACCGTACCGATTTGTATGCCTTTGGCCCCCAGGGATATCGCTTCCTGCAGCTTTTCCGGCGTTCCCCAGCATCCAGCCATCCAAAATGGCAGGCCGAGAGCCTTGATCTTTTCGAGTTCTATGGCGTCCCGGTCACCATAGACCGGCTCCCCCTGGTCACTCAATAGGAGTTTTCCCCTGGGCGGTGCATTGTGCCCCCCGGCTTCAGGCAATTCAACGACGAACCCATCGATCCTGCCGTTGGCCTTTCTGGCCATCATGGTGGCCAGCAAAACAGAGGAGACTATTGATAAAAATTTTGGCCGTTTCAGTGGAGGTAGCGCTTTCTTAAAAAAAGTTTTTGGGTCGAAGGTTGCATGAAACCGATTGCCATTGACAGCGCCCACAGCTATTTTGAGGGACACCGATTGGTGATCTGCCAGAAGATCCAGGACACCCGGAATCTCCCGTGGTATGCCCGCTCCCATGATGACATAGTCGACTCCCGCCAGCATGGCACCGTATAGGGCATACAGATTCGGCAATTGGACTTTCTCCAGAAGGTTTGTGCCCACAGGGTTGGCATGTCCTTCTTTGGCCAGAAATACTTCTACAAAATTAGCCACCACCGTCAATTCCTTGGTCTGCTGAGTCGCATGGAGCAATATCATGGGGGGGGTTTTGAACGGCCGTGGTCCGGAACTGTCGGCCGGCCTGTAGTATCGTGCCAGTATTCTATCCACCATACCGGTATCCGGAAAATGACTCATTGCCCGCTGCATGTGGCCGCCGGGATCTCCGAGCTGCAATCTGCGTGAAAAGATCGCATCGAGTGCAGTGCCGGAAATCACCCCCAGCTGTCCTGTCTGAGAAACAGCCTGTGCCAGTTGCCAGTTCGATACACCAGCACCCATGCCGCCCTGAATTATCAACGGATATGTCATCTGTAATTAGTAGAGTAATTGGAAGATGGTTGCAAGTTTGACAACAATGATGACAAATCTTTTACAAACAACACCGGAAGATTGATTTATTGACAACAATACCGGGTTATAATACTTTGCTTAGGGCTCACGCAAAAATAACCGTACATGGACCGGTTGGAAAATCCCCTCACCATTCACCCTAACATCGATACGAGGATTTCGACATGTCTTCAGACTCCAACAACAAAGCCACTTATCACGGCAGGATCCTGAACGGTGATTTCAGTCCGGAAATCAAAGAGAAATTGAGAAAAACGATCCCTGTTTTTCATGTTTTTGACCAGGCAGGCTCGCCTGCCATACCCTATATTTCCGCCTGGAGGGGGGACAAAAAGAATATCTGGTATGAATTCGTGAGTCGGAAATTCCTGGCGCTTCTTGATTGTGGCCCCACCAATATCGCTGATATACTTCGCTCGGCCATAGTGGACCGCCGGATATACAAATCCAGCTTTGTCGATCCCCTTGACGCGACAGAAGTTACCAGCCGAGAGGAACTGAACGAGTTCCGGGGATTCATCCGGGAGGAAAGCGAAAAAACAGGTCTTATCGAAGCCGTGTACAAGCTCAAGCTCTCGCCGGGCAAAACTCTCTGGCTGAAAGATCAAGCCATGATCTTGAATTATCCTGAAGATGCTACATCCCTGTCTTTTGGCTGCCTAACCATCGTCACCACTGAAATGGAAGTCGAAGAAGAACGTCAGCGGTTGATCTCCGATAAATGCCATCTCGAAAATCAGCTCCAAAAGACACATCATTTCGAGGCCATAGGAAACCTGGCAGAAGGAATTGCCCATGATCTTAATCAGAAAATTCTCGGTATCGAAAAAAGTATCGCGGCAACCATAGAGAGCCTCGGGAACGATTACCATGGTGATACAGCAGCCTTTCAGGACTATCAGAACCTGAAAACAGCTGAACAGCAGATCAAGGACATCAAGCATATTTCCAGCCAGCTACTGACCTTTGCCGGAAAGGGTATCTACAACTATTATGAAACCGATCTGAATGAAATCATGGTCTATACACTGCAGGAATTCCGACTGTTGATGCCGGAGGTGGAACTGACAACACAGTGGCAGGATAATCTCTGGAAAGTGAGTGCAGATCGGGCCATGATCGGCCGTGCCCTGTTGAACATCTGCCGACATGCAGCGCAATCGGAACCCGAGACCCGGGCGCTTGATATAGAATCCCGAAACATCACCCTGTCACCCCGGTTTGTGGAACCCTATGGAAGAGATCCTGGTGATTATGTTCTGGTTCATGTAACAAATCGTACCGCCGTGTTGGATGAAAAAGACGCGGACCAGGTTCTCAAACCGTTTCACTCCACCGATAAAGGCCTGGGCATGGCATCCGCGTTCGGCATTGTCAAAAAACACAATGGCATCATGACAGTATCCAGTGATGCTGAAAAAAGATCGATTTTCAGTGTCTACCTGCCGGTAATCAATTCCTGAATAAAATCGATCCACGCAGGAACATTAAGAACGTCCACTATTGCCCCCCGCTTCCTTACTGGGATTCGATCCCCTCTTCTATGAGCTCTAATACACGGGGTTTTTCTTCAGGGAATTTGTATCCTTCATAACTCTGGGTAAACAAAAGCTGACCGTATCGATTGACCCAGCCATTACCGGCGTGATCGAAACAAACCTTGGAAGTGACATCCAGTGTTTCTATCAGAAGCTTCAGTTCGATTAACACCTCCCCGGGTGACAGGAGTGTAAGGGTTCCTTTTTCATACTCATCATGAATCGGTGTGCCGGGCCACGGTGAAAACGGCCGAGAACGGATATAATGCGGATTGATACCGTTCAATACCCGTGCCGTGTTCCTGGCATGATTCTCCCAGTCCTCCTTCCCGCCCAGGCCGGGCATCCAGTATTCAGATAACTGGAAACCGGCTTTGATGGCCTTACGGCCACCGTCAATATGTTCCTCCCCGGAGACGCCTTTTCTTATTTTCTTCAACAGAGCATCGTCCCCGGTTTCCAAACCTACATGCAGCCGATCCAGACCGGCTTTCCGAATACCGGACAATTCCTCCAGGGATTTTCTCGATAAGGTCTTTGAACGGGCATAGGTCGTGCACCGTTCCAGGGATGGGAAAGTGCTGCGAAGATAGGCGATTACATCAACCAGTTTGTCACTGGCCATCATCAAGCTGTTACCGTCTTGCAAAAAGACGGTTTTCCCCCCGGAGGACAGCCAGTTCAGAACCATACCAAATCCCTGACTGGTGTTGAGCTGCGGTTCTTTTTCGATCATGGCGATGATCGTATCTCTATCGATCTGCTTGTCATGACCGAGCTCCCGTGAAAGAGACTGCATATCATTGATCAGTCCGGCGATGGAGTCGATATCGCCCTTAATCTCCTCAACCGTCCTCAGGGAAAATTTCTCGTGCTTATACATCCCGCAAAACGTGCATTTGTTCCAAGGACAGTTCCGTGTAAAACGCAACAGCAGAGAGAAACTTCCCCCCTCACTCGGTGGTCTGTACATCCCCACTTCAAAATCATATTTTCCAGCCTTCTCAGGTATCATTATGCACATCCTTTCCTAACCCCATAGTTGTATAAAATTTAATATGTACATCTTTTCTGAATTGTAAATGCAAAGAGATGGCAAAGATGTGTGTGTCTATCGCTACATCTTGAGCATATGCCAGTCTGACGGTTTGTGCAAACCATCAGGTTTGAGTTTGGAAGTCTTGTTGGCGATATGATCATCTCTGGAGATGATGATAAAGTCGTCTTTCAACGGTCCTCAGAAAATGTGGTATCACAACCTTTTTTCTTGCTGGAACAATAGATTTCTGGCAGTATTTTCGAAAGTATGGAGGGCACTTATCTCCATTTATCAACACATGCGTCATCCATCCGACAAGAGAACCATTCAACATTTCCAATAATCAGTCACAATTTCTATAACCATTGTGATGGTTAAATTGTACTTTATGTGCTGATATGTAGGAGCTATACGTGAAATTGGGTGCTAAAATATTGATCCGTGCCACAGATCCCTCTAAGATACCAAGACACAATCAAATCTATATTTAAAAGAAATACAGTGCGTTAAATACGACTCATCCCGATTTGTCATCTTTGCTTAATTTTTTTTATAAAAATTCCTTGCATTCCTACCACAATGTAGCATATACCCCTATACCCTATAGCGGCATTTGAATAAATAATTTATAAAAGGATGAAAAATGACTCAAAATGTTCCCGCCATAATTATGGGCTTTCGTGAAGGACTCGAAGCATTCCTCGTTATCGCTCTTATCCTCAGGTATTTGACAGCAATTGGAAACACACAATTAAAAGGAAAAGTTTACATGGGTGGGGTTGCTGGTATTTTCGGCTCAGTTCTCCTCGGCTTAGGGCTGTTCCTTGTCGCCAATGTATTGGGAGGTGTATCCACACTATCAAAGGCGTGGGAAAGCGGAGCCAGTTTTATAGCACTAATTCTCGTGACAACTTTCATAATATGGATGATACGCCATGGAAGTCAAATGACCTCAACTGTATGTGAGCAGGTATCTCAAAACCTTTCTGCCACAGGAATATTCCTAATAGCATTTGCAATGGTGATGCGTGAGGGTACAGAAATAGCTATTTTCGCATTTGCTGGGAAATATTCAACGGTTGCTGTATTTATTGGAATTTGCATGTCGCTTGTTCTTGCGACATTTATTTACCACTCGCTGATAAGGGTACGCATCGATCTAATATTCCGAATAACTCTTGTATACTTGATTCTTCAGGCTGGTTTCCTGCTCGGATATTCTATACATGAGGGCCTGTCCGCCATGAAGGGATACGCACTTTTGGCCAAGGACAGCTTGTTACTCGATAAGGCATATAACTTATCCAACACTGTATTCAATCATAAAGACGGTATTATTGGCTTGCCATTGAATGTTCTAATAGGCTGGTATTCCAAACCTGAGTGGATCCAGCTTATTGTCCAATATACTTATACCCTCGGTATTTTTGCCTTTTGGATTTCCAATAGTAAAAAACAATCTAAACAAATGACCAAAAAACACTCCTCTTCGATGGACTGTAAAGCTGCTGCAATCAGCTAATTTTCATCAATCAATTTTGGATGGAGGGATACAGGTTATATTAATTCTAATAAAAATAAAGGGATAGTCAATGGGGCTGTGCGGAAGTGATCAGGATAAAGAGCGCCTTGTAAAAAGGTTGCACCGAATTGAAGGACAGGTTCGAGGTCTTTGCGGAATGGTTGAAAAAGATAGCGACTGTATGGATGTTCTGCGTCAGATTGCATCGGTATCAGGAGCGCTTCGTGGCGTATGGACCCAGGTGGTAGGTGATCATATCCATGGTTGCATTGCAAGAGCGGCTCTTGACACAAAAGCCAGCGACAAATTGGTTCAAGAACTTGTCGATCATATATCCAAGATTCGATAAACTGGAAATTCTTTAATAGGCCCAGACAACAGTAGAATAATTTACACTCTCATGCTTGTATGAAAGACTATTCATCCAATGGAAGCTGAAGTCCTTATGCCTTTGGATGATCCAACTTATGATCCCTCTGAAGATCTTAAGCCTCTTGAAAAATTATGGACTGAGAAGTTAAATCCCTATGGTGACAAAGGATATAACAAACAACCAAAATCTGCCACATAGACGCTCAATACAACATCACTCCAACATATCGCTCTACGCCGCTTTTTCAAATCAATAAAAATACACCTGGCAGTTAACATTGGGATATTATCATCCAGGTTGATTTTCAGTGAATTGTGATACCATCATAGATGCCCCCCAGAAATGCCGCCACACAAAATCTGTGTTTTCAGCCACCGATCACAGTTTTGTCCAACCCTTTGATAAGAGAATAGTTGCGAAGCAAGAAAGCACATCCTTATAAGGATAACAAAGAGAGGCGTCACATGCACTTGCTGATATGCGCAGATCGATCGTTACACTATTCCCCGATAATTTTGACCAGTACTCTCTTGCGCCGCCGCCCGTCGAACTCACCGTAAAAAATTTGTTCCCAGGTACCGAAATCGAGCCGGCCCTCGGTCACCGCTACCACCACTTCACGACCCATTATCTGACGCTTCATATGGGCATCGGCGTTGTCCTCCCCCATGTTGTGTTGGTATTGCTCGACCGGTGCATGCGGTGCCAGTTTTTCCAACCACACATCGTAGTCGTGGTGCAGGCCGGATTCGTCGTCATTGATGAACACCGAAGCGGTGATGTGCATCGCATTGGCCAGCACCAGTCCTTCGCGGATGCCGCTTTCGTCAATAGCAGATTATAAACCACAGTTGAAAACCCTGTTCATTTTTTTTGCCATAACAAAAACTTGGGAAAACATGGAAGGGATATCAACTTTTTTATAATAATAAAAAGTTGAACGGCAATGATGGCAGCGGCGAGTCTGGGCACCAATAACCAGAAAGGGCCTATTCCCAGAGATAGAAACACCACGGGATCTTCGATAATGGAATGATTGATGCCGATGGAAAGTTGTAGGCGCTCAAGCTCGTCTTCTGAAAATTTTCCTTCCTTTGCTTCCTCTACGATGACCGCAGCGCCGTATGTCAATCCGAATATTGCGGCGGTGATCCACAGGAAGCCGGTCTGCTTCCTAAGTCCGAATACCTTCAAGACAGGTGCCATCATGCTGACCACATGATCGATCAGATTGTAACTTTTCATGAATTCAAGAATGAGCATCAACATCATGACGATGACCAACATTTTTCCGGAAAGGACCAGGGTCGTTACAGTCCATGTTTTGATCATCGAGAAAAACGTCGCCTGGATTATGACCGGGGCATCCGTCAGTGCATTCGTTGCGGTTTCATGACCAATAAACCTGGAAACGACAATCACCGTAAATATAGAAGCGACCAGGCGAACGAGCGTTGCCTTTATAAAAGGGAGTCCTGATTTACTCTGAATCACTCCTTCCTGAATCAGGTTGTGTGAAATGAGGAGGAAAATAGCCAGAAGGGTCATCTGATCCACGGTCAACGTTAAGGAGGCCATGGCCGCAATTCCGCCGTATATTCCGGTCAGCAATCCTGCAATAAGTGGAATTGCCGCCATCGGAGGCAGGCCGACCACACCCATAACAGGCTCCAACAGAAAATCTAAACTGTTTATCCAGTTAGACCAGGCAAGCAGAGACGTCAAAAGAGAAATGGGCAAGAGGATCTTCAACATCCATACAAATCCGCTCCATCCCTTTGCGAGACCGGAGGTCATGCTTTGCCTAAATTTGTCGTTCGTGTTTGGCATACCTTCTTAAAGCTTATCCAACCCTGTGACAAGAGAATAACACACCATTTCTGAATATTCTACCTGTATATCGTCCTTTTCAATTCCAGCTAGGGTGAGAGGCTTTTCTCCCGTTTGGTTTGCAGGACCTTGAGCGACAATTTTGCCCGAGCAGACTTGCCATGTTTCAGTGCTTTCGGTTTTTTGACGGCGATCCTGTCTTCAGGGATTCCCCTGACTTCGATCAGTTCCCGGACGATAGCGCGGGACCTGGAATCAGCCAGTTGAATCAATACCGATTTCTCCAGGGGCTCATCTTTGACCATTCGGCGATAAAGCCTTTTCCAAAGGGCCGCGGGGTCATGAATCTTGTCCTTTTTGGCGGATGCCTCTGCCTGCTCCTGAATCTCTGCCGGGGGTTGTTCAGCAGCGGTTTTGATTTCATCCAATGTCTCTGTGCCATATCGTTCCGTAAAAGCAGCCTCCAGCACCAACTGGATGGTGGGATTCCCGAAATCCAAAATGCCGGGATCTTCACCAGGAGATAGTGTCTGCCCCTGTTTCTCCGCAATATGTCTTTTCAGTTGCAGTGCTTTCAGCGCCTTGCCGTCCCTCTTCTCGCTGTATCGCCCCTGAACCAAAAGTTTAAGGTTCGGGCGCTTTTCAAGTGCCTTGGCGAGATTGGCCAGTTTTTCCACCTCCGGCGGCAACAATTCAGCATAGCCGTTTTCAAAAACAATGGTGTCGAGTTTCTCTGAACTCCCTCCCACTAACGCGCTCAGGGCACGAAAAGGAGAGGCGGCAAGTTTCTTGATCAGATTGGTAAACGCCTTCCAGGCAAGCTGCCCATATCTGAATTCGGGATCTGCCAGGTCACCGCTCACAGGCAGTGCAAGATCGATGACACCGTCGGCATCCTCCAGGATGGCAACAGCCAGGTTCAGGGGCAAAGAAACCGCATCCGGACTGTCGATCTGTTCCCCCAGTTCGATGCGCTCCACGATGATCTGGTTGTCACCCTTGAGCTTTCCATTCTCAATAAAATACTTCGACTCCAAGGACAACTTTCCGGAATCGATCCGTCGTCCCACAAATTTTCCGGAATATGGCGTCAAACGGTTCATTTCCAGATTCCGAAAAAGGACCGACATGTCCATGTAGGCGGCGGGATCAAAAACGCTGATATCTCCCTTGATCTTCGACATACCGTAATCATTGACACGACCATCCAGTTTGACCCGGGCACGCGCCCCCGGTTCCGACGACATGCCGATGATGGAGCCGCCCAGTTGATGTATTTTTACAGTGAACCTGGAGCGCAGGCTGTAGTCGGCAAATAGCAACCCACCGTCCTCAACCCGTAGTTTATGAATATAGACCGGAAATGCTGAACCCTCACTATTGGGGTCGTCTTCAATGTCTTTCTTTGGCGGTTCCACCGCTTCGCGCTTGAAAGCATGAGCAAGATTGAGGGACCCATCCTCAAATATGATGAACTGCCCGTCCAATCCGGAGAGTTTCAGATCGCTTATTTCCAGACGGTCCGGCTGCAGTTGAAAAATGAGGTCCGACGTCAGGAAGTGCTTCCACCCCAGCAATGTCTTCTTTGATCCCGGTTCCAGAATCTGGAGATCGGCCACATCAAAACCACCTTTAAACAAGATCTTCGGCTGTATTTCTTTTGCCCGGTATACAAACTGCCCCCGGGTGGAAAGCGTTCCTGAGGCCACGTTTAAGGATGCTTGTGACTTGAGGTAGGATTCAAAAGGTGACAGGGCAAGGGCGGATATATCAATGTCGGTCTTTAAAAACGGTTCTAGCGGATCGAACAGGCCCTGAATCCCAACGTGCCCCCCCTCCCGGATATCAAAGGAAAGCGCCACGGGCATCTGAGACTTACCGTCAATGTTGGAAGCCGCCACATGCAGATTGTCCAGATGAACAATCTCTCCTTCCTGCTTGACTGTCCGGTCACTGAAGGCCACGTTAAAGTCTGAAAGCTCAACAACCCTGATTAAAAATTGAAACGGTGACTCCCCGGTATTCCCGGGTGACGATTGTTCCTTTTTAGCATCGGTTTTAGCGTCAGTACCTGCCGGCAAAAACAGACTAACCAGATTCAGTTGGCCGTCCTTTTCCCGGCAGACATCAATATTGCTGTTTTGAATAAAAATATTTTCAATGGCCAGAGAGTTGCGATCGAGGTCATAGTCACCCCCCTTGAGAAGCCATTTTTCTATGCTGACTTCAGGTGCGTTCGGGTTTCCAATCTGAATGTCGTTTAAGCCCAACGATACATCTTTGACCTGGAGATCGGTTCCAGCCAGTCCTGACACCAGCGCCAGTCGAAACTTCCCGTCTATATCAGTCACATCTGCATTCAGCACGGAAACCCGGCTTTGATCCTGATAATGGAATTGAATATCCCGTAGTTCCACATCCGACACCTTGATTTTCCAGGACTTTTCCGGTTTCTCCTGAAGAGCGGCAGCACTCGTCTCAGGTGCTTCCGGCGCTGATACTGAATCGGCTGTCTCGGAACCGGCAGCAAATCTGCTCCAGTTGATACGACCATTTTCATCGATGACAACCCCGGTCTTTCCGCCTTCGAACAGAATCCTTTCGACATCCACTACCTGACGCGTCACATCCACCAGCGGGACTTTAATGTCCAGCCGAGACAATTCCAGCAAGGGCGACTCGTCTCCCGGAATTTGCATGACCAGTTTCGCGAGGCTGAATTCGAGGTTGTTGAGACGTATGGACGGCTCGGTCTGCCCGAAATCGATCTCATATGCGGTGTGAAGGTCGAATTGTCCATCCGGGTTATCGATGGCCATGCTGTCATGGACAAACTGCCACACCTTAGATAGCTTGATATCGCTGAAGCTCAGGCGGCCACTGGATCTGAAGGGGTTCAACGTAACCTCTCCTGTCCATTGAAACGACGCCTTCTCCCGGGTGGTTGCCGATAGACTGTAGGGTCCTTCTTGATCCGGAAGTGTGGATATGTCATGTAGCTCGATATTGAGGGGA
Source organism: Desulfobacterales bacterium (assembly GCA_029939655.1). Classification (GTDB taxonomy): domain Bacteria; phylum Desulfobacterota; class Desulfobacteria; order Desulfobacterales; family B30-G6; genus B30-G6. Next base: position 1,308 of record JAOZSO010000026.1, on the reverse strand, counting down.
CGAATGGCAATAATGGCCGGTACAGACTGCCGTTGATCTGTAAAATCGATTCCACCTTCGGTAATCTGAATGTGCTTCAGAACCAGTCTGGGTGGAGCTGATTCCACTGTTTCTTGCTCCATAGATTTGCCTGAAGGTTCTGTTTTCGGATTTTCGGGCACCAGCCGCGCAAGATTGAAAATCCCCTCCTCATCAATAACGACATTGGCCTTGGGTCCATCCAGACGGATGGATTTGAACACCAGAGCCCACCGGAAAAGACTGCTCAATTCGAAGTCGATGAAGCATTGCCTGAAACCGGCAATAAATGTACCGTCCGGTTCATGGAGCCCAACATCGTCGGCTTGAAAACTGAAAAGGAACGGGTTAATCTTCACCGCTCCCATGCGAAGTTCCCGGTGCAGTTTCTCCGCCACTATTTCGGGTGCAAAACGGCTAACCAGGTAGGGCGCCAGGAAAAATCCCAACAGCGTGTAGAGTATCAGCACTGAAGTCAGCGTTATCGCGGCCTTGCTGTGAATAATCCTTTGAAAAATCGTTATATTCATTTTCCCCCAGGAAAAAATTGTTTATCAATAGTATTATTGTGGTTATAAATACCTGAAGCAACGTTCTGAAATAATATGAAGCGTTGGGTCGTATGTCAATTAGATAGTGCCCAACCACAAATGGTCTTTTTCCGCGATATCGGCGTTAGGCGCCATGATTTAACTCCTCAAAATAGCACGCTATTACTCCGGGTTAAATCTGTCGTCCGCCTTGATCTCACGAAAATATCCTCATTTCTGGACGGACACTAGATAAAAAAAAAGGGAGCATAGTCATATGAAACCACGATCACGATGTGCCTGGGTCGGCATAGATCCCCTGATGATCGCATATCATGACCGGGAATGGGGCATGCCACTGCACGATGATAAAAAGCTGTTCGAATTTCTCTGCCTGGAAGGGGCCCAGGCCGGTCTAAGTTGGTCAACCGTTCTGAACAAACGGGTGGCATATGGTCTGGCCTTTGACGGATTTGATCCAAACCGGGTGGCTTGCTACGATGAATCCAAGATGCAGGCCATCGGCATGGTCAATGACCACATTGTCGATTGCTTTCGTTATCATGAATTAAAATAAAGCTTGAGTATGTAGCACAACCATAATAAGAATATTCAAACAGCAGACTGAAGTCTGAATAAAATCATGAAATGGTTTTATGAGACGTGATCGTGTCACGTCATTTAATACTTAGTGCCCATCCACAGATGGTCTTTTTCCGCGATATCGGCGTTGGACGCCATGATTTAACTCCTCAAAATA
>JAOZSO010000025.1:0-16468 GCA_029939655.1 Desulfobacterales bacterium | reverse complement strand
GGATTTCAGATCTGCAACCCCAACTACCTTGGGGTGGATTTCTTTAAATTGATGCTGATTGATGATGTTCAATAGCTGGGCGCATTTTGTACCACCCCCGATGACTGCGATGTTCATAAGATTCTCCGGTCCAATGATTAATTGTTACGATTAAATAATGAATTCATTCTCGCCTTTACCTGTCACTGGACAACCTGGCGGTTGTCAGCTGTTAGCTGTTTGCTCCTATCCCTGGTTGATAACCTGCCAACAGCTAAGGGCCAAGAGCTAACAGCTTAGGAGCTTGCTCCTCGACCCTTGACCCTGACTCTCATACTTTGTATACTATTATTCTGAATAAATTTCAAACAGGTGTGGCCCGACGTGGAAACGAGACGATTTTGATGGAATCTTTTCAATCAAAGCCAATGGGGATCATCATCTGCGGGCCGACCGGAATCGGCAAGACATCTTTTGCCCTGGAACTGGCAAAGGTGTTCCAGGGAGAAATCATCGGTGCGGACTCCATGCAGGTATACCGGCACATGGATATCGGCACAGCCAAGCCGACCCCGTTGGAACGATCGGTGGTTCGCCATCACATGGTGGATATCGTCGATCCGGACGAACCATTCGATGCGGAGACTTACGCCACCCTATCGCTTTCAATTGTGATAGCGTTGCAGGCGCGGCAGGTATTGCCGTTCGTGGTGGGGGGTACGGGCCTCTATATCAAGTCTCTAATTTATGGCTTGTTTGATGCGCGGCCTACGGACAAAGAGATTCGGATTCGGTTGAAGCAGGAGGCCGAAAAAGAGGGGGCAGAGGTCCTTTTAGAACGCCTGAAACAGGTCGATCCTGTAACTGCGCGGAAATTGCACGTCAATGATGTTTATCGCATCGTACGCGCCCTGGAGGTGTATGAAACATCGGGAACACCCATTTCCGATTATCAACAACAACACCGATTTCAGGAAAGCAGGGTTACGACACTAAAATTCGGACTTCATATGGAACGGGACCAACTTTACGACCGGATCGATCGGCGTGTTGAAATGATGATCCATGCGGGTTTTCTGGATGAGGTCAGGCGCCTGCGGGAATCGGGGTATTCAAGAGAATTGAAATCCATGCAGTCCATCGGCTATCGTCACATGCTCGATTTTTTGGACGGGTGCCTGGATTGGCCGGAAACCATTCGGACATTGAAGCGGGATACAAGGCGATATGCCAAGCGCCAGATGACATGGTTCAAGGCCGACAGGGAGGTTGTCTGGGTAGACCCGGTTGTTTCAAAGGATGTGGAAAATAGGGTTCGAAAATTTTTAACCGATCCATCAGCAATCAAAATCTAAAAGTCTTTTACGCCTTATGCCGCACAGGAGGATGGACAAGAAATTGTCTTTGACAACCCTGCCTGGCAAGTTCATACTGAGCAGGATGAATATAATTTACTTTGTATAGAATAAGGATACGTCAATGATGATACCGAAGAAACTTCGCAGGTTAAGGAAATGCTGGTGGGTGTTGGCTGTTGTCGCCATGATCGTCATGGGAGCCGGTTCCACCTTTGCAGGAGAACAAAAAGACATGGGCGGCTGGGAACTGGACAGCGCCTACAACCGGTACTACAGCACGTCAGAGATGGATCGCCTCAAGGGCATTGTCAAGAAGATAACGACAGTGGTACCGATCAAGGGTATGGCGCCGGGTGTTGCACTTCTCCTCGAGGAATCCAAGGGGGATTCGACACTGGTGCATATATGCCCGGAATGGTACCTGGGCCGCAAACAGATCGGACTCAAAAAAGGCGACCTGCTAAAAATCAAAGGTGCGTGGGCGGAAATCAATGACGAGTTTATTTTCATGGCATCCAAGATCAAAAAAGGCGACTACTTTGTATTGAAAGTCAGGTTGACTTCAAGTGGAAAGCCTTTCTGGACCATGGACCCCGAGGAATTGGCCAAAGAGACGGCGGCAGCTGAATAACCCCCAAGGTTGCATAAACAACATGGCAAAGGATAGTTAATGGGGTGTTATTATAATACATAATTATCTGTTAATACTGCTATTTCTATCTTTTTTTAGCTGTGAAGCTCAGGATTGTCAGGTAAAATATTTATGGGAATTTTGATGGTAAACCGTGAGCCCTGACCCTGTACGGAATCCACATTGATGGATCCGCCGTGCTGAGCGATGATCTTGTTGGAAAGAAAGAGCCCCAGTCCGGTTCCCTCATGGCCTTTTGAAGAGAAAAAGAGTGTAAACAGGTTGTCCCGGGTCTCGGTGTCCATCCCGATACCGTTGTCACTGACAATAAAGAAAAGATGCTTTTCGTCATTCTTGACCGAAAATACTATTTTGTGATTTTTCTTTCTGTCGTTCCTGATGCAGGCATCTATGGCATTTTCGAGGATGTTGATGAGGGCGGAGTGGACAAATCCGGCATCGATATGAACTTTGTCGGCAGAGAGATCGAAATTTTTTATCAGGGCGATGTTCAATGTTTTGCTTTTGGGTTCAACGACCCTCAGCACATCATTGGCAAAGGTGAGAATGTCAACCTCGTCACGCCTCAGATTTCTCTCTTTTGCGTAGAACAGGATGTCGCTTACCATCCGTCGAATCCGCTCCACCATCATTTTGAGGATATCGCCGCCTTCCCCGATTTTCATGAGGTCGTTGGCCTTTAAACCTGATTCGAGTAGATAGAGACCACCATCCAGGCCGGTGAGCAACCCTTTGATCCCGTGTGAAATAGATCCTACCATAAGGCCCAGGTTTGAGAGGTTGTCCTGAAGTTCGGTTTTTTCGCGGATGAGTCGTTCAAGGTTTTCGGTGTATTCCTGGAGTTGTTTCCGAGTGATAATCTTTTCTTCGACCCTTTTCAGGGAGATTTCGAGCGCGTCGACATTGATGGGCTTGGTAATAAAATCACTGGCGTGGTGCTTCAGACTCTTGATGGCCAGATCCATATCACCATGACCGGTGATCATGATGACTTCCGCTTCGGGATTTTCACGCTTGATTCGCTGCAGGAGCTCGATGCCGTCCATGACCGGCATCTTGATATCGGTCAGAACAATGGGTGGTCCCTCCGTCTTAAAGGTTTTCCATGCTGCTTCACCATTATCGGCTGTCAATACCTGATATCCCATGTCTGACAACGTAATTTCCAGAACCTCGCGGATATCTTTTTCGTCGTCTACCAGGAGAATTTTTTTATTGTCTTGGGATGTGTTCATTGCGGCACCGGAAACGACATAATAAAGCAGGTACCCTGATCCTTATTGGGCAAGGCCTTGATCGTCCCCCCGCAGTCCTTGACAATGCCGTAGCTAATCGAGAGGCCTAACCCGGTACCCTTACCTACTTCCTTGGTGGTGAAAAAAGGTTCAAAAATTTTGTCCGCAACATGTTTTGGGATGCCGATGCCCGTGTCGCAGACCTCGGCGATAACCCGCACGCCATCCGTGTAGGTTCGGAGCGTAATCCGTTCTTCATGACCGGCTTTGCCTGGAGCAGTTAACTTCTCTTCGATGGCATCCCTGGCATTGAGCAGGAGATTGATGATTACCTGTTCAAGACGATCCGGGTCGGCATGGATCTTGGGTAAGGTCCGGCTCATATTCTTGACCACCGCGATCCCTCTGACTTTCAGCTGCTGGCTGAAAATTTCGAATGCATTCACGAGGACGTCATTGATGGAGATTTTCTCCATTGCCTTGTCTGTCTTTCTGGCAAACTGTCGCATGTGATTGATGATTTTGGCAGCCCTGTCCACATTTTTATCCACCTTTGTGAGCATGGTCGTCAAAATATCTTCCTGTATAGACTGCTTGCTGTCAATCTTTTTGACCAGGAAACTGGAAGCCGTTTTTATGACAGACAATGGCTGGTTGAGTTCGTGGGCAACGCCCGTTGCCATCTCGCCCAGTGTGGCCATTTTGCTGGCCTGGATTAGTTGCTGTTCCGCCTCCAGGCGTTTGGTGATGTCGCTGGTGGTGACCAGGAGGACCTCCTGTTCAGAATATTCGGAGAGGGATACGCGAATATTGACATAAAGCTCCTTGCCGGTTTTTGTCAGATGTTTGGCCTGGTTAATGATGGTATCTGTCTTTAGCCTTGCGGCATAGATGTTTTTTTCTTCTTTACGGAACAGGTTCAGAAAGGGACTATCGATAAGGTCACCGGTTGTAAATCCATATACCGACTCCGCACTCATGTTACAGTCCAGGATCGTGAGGGTCTGGATGTCGAGTACAAACACCGGATTGGGTATGTTGCTGAAGATAGCATGATATTTCTTTTCCGACTTTTCCAGATCGACTTCGAGTTGCCGCCGTTCTGAAATGTCGTGAGAGATTTCCATGGCGGCAACAACCTCGCCCTTGTCGTTGACAATGGGCGATGTCCAAACGATCCAGTGTTTGATGCTGCCGTCCTTGTCGACACCGGTTTCTTCAGTTGAGTAAGATTTTCCATCGGCAAACGTCCATTCAACCGGACAGCGCTCACACTTTTTCGAGCGGCCTTTGTAGGCGTGGTAGCAGAAATCCCCGGGAACGGGGTCGAAACGATCCGAGAACTCTTTATTATAACGCAGCAGTTTGAAATTCCGATTCTGCACGGTAATGAGACAGGGTACCTGTTCAAACAGCTGCATATATTCATCCCGCTGCTTGTTGAGGGCTGTTTCATGCTCGGCGATTTCAAATCCCATTTTATCGATGGCATCCCCTAACTGCCCCATTTCATCCTTCTGTACCAGCGGGTTTTTGCTGTCATAGTCGCCCCTGGCAATTTCACGTGTACGGTGAATGAGTTTTTTAACGGGGTGATTGACAAACCGGAACACGAAGAAACAGATAATCGTAGACGTGAGAAGAAAAACGGAGATGGACATGCCGATGATACCCCGTTGGAGTTGATACAGGCCTTTGTCTGTTTCTTTTAGAGAGACCACCAGGTCAAGGGCACCTAGAATTTTCTTTCCCTGGGGGTGAACATGACAGTCGTCGGTGGAGCAACCCGGTTCGTTGCGGATAGGACTGATGATACCGAGGAATCGAGATCCCCCGGCATCGTTGAATATACGTGTTCTTTGATGAAGATCAAGTTCGGAAAGAGGTGGTTCTGAGCGGTGACAGATATCACAGGCTTCGGCCTTGATATTGGTAACCAGATCGACTTCCGATGGTCGGTTCGAAAATTTGATTTCCCCTTCTTTGTTAAATATCCGGATATTCTCAATTTCGGGAAGCCGTCCGATGTTCATGATAATCTGGTTGATGTCGTCCCTGGAATTGAGCATCATGGCGTAATGTGTTCCTAGTCGTATAGTGGTCGTAAGTCTGTCGGTGGTTCCCACAATATTTTGCATTTCTTTTTCCTTCTGATAGCGGACATTAATGTAGGTCCAGATTGAAAAAGAAACGAGGAAGACAAGCCCCACGGTTAGCACAATTTTGGAGACAAGCCGGTTACGTATTTTGTTGAATAAAGTCATCATGAGCGGTTCACTGTTTTGGCCCGACGGGATCGATAGAGGATCCTGGTTGCCATGTGCTCTCAATGGCTGCATCGATCATGTCGAGCACCTGGACATCGGTAAAACCCTGAAGCACCGATGCGCTGTTGGGACATGTTGTGGCACAGTCACCACATCCTTGGCACATGGCCGGGTTGACCACGATTTTTCTTCTGTCCGGATCCAGATATCTTGCATTGTAAGGGCATGTATCGATACACCGTTCGCAAAGACTGCAGAGGCTGTGCCGAACTGAGGAGACAATTTTTCCGGCAGACAACTTCTCATGAGCGAGAATTCGTAATGCTCTTTGAGCGGCGGCTCCGGCGGTGGCGATGGTGTCCGGTACCGATCTGGGGGATAAGGCAATTCCACAGCCAAAGACCCCTTCCTTGAGCGCGTCTACAGGGCGCCACTTGGATTCCGCTTCCAGAAAGAAACCGTCTTGGTCCGTTTCAGCAGCAAAAGCGTTTGCCAGGGTTGTCGGCAACTGGGGAACGATACCGGTGGCGAGAACCAGCAGATCGGCCTCTATCTCCAGGGGTCTGGCCAGAATGGGATCTGTGACGGTAATAAAAAGGGGCGTATTCGATTCCGTGGGAATTGTCACCCGGGGCTTGTTATCCAGGTTGTACTGGATAAAGATAACGCCCGCTTTACGGGCCGCTGTGAAGTAACTCTCGGTGAATCCAATGGCCATCATGTCACGGTAAAGAATGTAAACAGCAAGCTGCGGGTTTTCTGCTTTCAGCTTTAACGCGTGTTTCAACGATGTGGGGCAGCAGACCCGGCTGCAGTAATTCCTCGGTTCCTGCCTGGAATCCACACACTGGATCATCACCACGGAATCGAGTTTTTCCAGGTCGACATCACCCTGTACCAGACGGGATTCCAGTTCTTTTTGGGTTATGACAGCCTGACTGGTGCCATAGCCATAAGCACTGGTTGTGGCTTCGTTGCCGCCGGTTGCCAGAATGACGGTACCGTGTTGAATTGTTTTAATGGTTTTGTCACCGCTTTCAATGGTTGTATAGAAATCGCCCACTTCACCGAAAGCGGCCGTAATTTTTGTTTGCAGGTGGATATTGAGGAGCGGGTGTTTTTCTGCTGCCTGAACGATTTCATGAAGATATGGCTCCAGGGGAACCCCCTCAATGGTTTGATGCAACCAGAGCAGGTTTCCTCCAAGCCTGTCGCTTTGCTCCACAAGGTCCACAGGATAACCGTGATCCGCGATTGCCAGAGCTGCATGCATCCCGGCAATTCCGCCGCCGACTACCAATGCCCTCCTGGTGACGGGAAGCGAGGTTGTCGGTAGGGGATCCATGTTCTTCAGCCGGGAAATGCCGACTTTTAAAGTTGATAGCTGATGGCTGACAGGCGACAGCTGGTTTGTCGGGTTTTTGATGTAAGCGAAGGTCGGGGACATGATATCCACCACATCCATCATTTCGGCATCCAGATGAACCCGGTGGCTCAGCTCTCTCAATTTTCGGATGTAAAGATATGGGTGGCATGCCCCTATGAGGATCCGGTTGGGCTTGGAGGTTTCGATGATTTCGGTGAGTTCTTCCCATCCTGCTGCTGTGCAGCATTGTCGGAGAAAAACGACCTTGTCCACACACGGATCCTGTTCGAGCTGGTGTGTCAATGCTTCGGTGTCCAGATGCTCAGAATATTTATTTCCACAATTGCAGACAGCTACAAGCATCTTCGGCTCTTCTCTCGAGACGTCCTGAAGTGCCGGCTCGGAAAAGGATTCGTCTGAAAGACTACCCCCCGCAACATGAATGATTCGGGAGGCTTCCAGCGAAGCCGCAGATGCATACATCATGGATTCGCTGATATCTTTGAGGCCGGAAAACGATCCTCCTGCCAGTACGCCCGATCTGTCGGTGGCTACCGGAGAAAGGGGCTCTGTCTGGATGAACCCCCAGGGGTTCAGGGGTGCTTCGATCAGTTTTGATAATTCCTCGATACCACGGGCCGGGCGTTGGCCTACGGCCAGTACCACCAGATCGAAGGTCTCATTGTGAAGACTCCCGTCGGTTTGCGCGTATCGGATTATCGGTTCCCCGGATACCGTATCCGCTGTGATGGAATGGATGCGGGCCCTTTCAAATCGTACGCCGTGCTCCTGCTCTGCGCTGTCACGGTACCGCTGAAATGTTTTTCCAAACGTGCGCATATCCATGTAAAAAATGGTGGTTTCAACAGGAGAAGGGCTCTTTTTTATAACCAGCATGGATTCTTTTATGGCGACCATGCAACAGACGGAAGAGCAGTAATCTGCGTTTAACTGGACATCTCGAGAACCTACGCATTGTATCCAGGCGATCTTTTCAATCGTTTTACCGTCATGGGGTCTCACCAGTCGGCCTTGTGTCGGCCCGGTGCCGCTCAGCAGTCGTTCCAGTTCGAGGCTGGTTATTACGCTGGAGTTTGTCCTGTAGCCGTATATATTTTTTAATTCGGCAGGATCGAAATATGACGTGCCACCCGAAAAAACGATTGCTCCCACCTCAAGGTCCCTGACATCACCCGCTTCGATCTCTTCGTAGATCTGAACGATTTTCGCGATCATGCGTTCCGGATCAAACGGTTTCATCAGATAGTCTTCCGCACCTATTTTCATGGCTTCCACGGCAGTTTCCACCGTGGCAAATGCAGTCATCATCAATACACACAGGTCGGGAAAACTTTCTTTTGCTTTCTTGAGGAGAGCAACGCCATCCATTCCGGGCATCTTGATATCCGTCAACATGAGGTTAAAAGACGCCTTTGACAGCTTTTCCAGGGCCACGGATCCGGATTCAGCAACATCCACGAAAAAACCCTCTTCGTCCAGCCATTCCTTCAGGGAGTCGCGTACAATCAGCTCGTCATCCACCACGAGGACACGAAAATCTTTCCGTTTCTCAAATGACAGCTGAATGGCCTGGGTGGGACAAATCTTTTCACATTCTCCACAGTGGCTGCAGGCCGCAAGATCAATGACATAAGGGTTAGGGATCGTGTGGGGAACGGGTAGGTAGATTGCCTTTCGCGTTGCCAGACCCTCATTGAATGTGTCGGGAATTTCCACCGGGCAAACCGCTTCACAGACACCGCAGCCAACGCATCGTTCCGGATCGACCCAGGTGGGCTTTTTACGCACAGATACCGAAAATTTGCCTGGTTCGCCGTCTATGGCTATGACCTCTGTGTTGAGAAGAATATCGATATTTTCGTGGAAAAGGCCCTTGCGCAGGCAAAACTGAGATGATTGGTCGCGTTTGACGAGGGGTAGCATCTTGCACATGCCGCAATGGTTTGACGGAAACTGATCGTCCAATTGGCTGAGAATTCCGCCGATATGCTGCTCGCGCTCGATAAGGGTAACACCGTACCCGGTTTCGGCCAGATCGAGTGCCGAGCGGATACCGCTGATGCCGGCGCCTACTACCAGCGCTTTACCCATTTTTTTGCCCATGATAGCTCTCCTATGAATTTGACGTTCGTCAAATTCGGCTCTTAGCTCTTGGCTGTTAGCATTTAGCGACTACGAGCCAAGAGCCAAGAGCTAATTGTTCAGTCCAACAATTTCAGTAAATTCGTCTTCCTTGAATTCAGACAGTGGCATCTTTTCTTCCAGACTTCTGCCGGCCTCATAGTCGAATGCCTGCTGGGTTTTGTGTGCGATCGTGCGAAACAACGGCATAACCGGTATGTCATTGGGGCATGCATTGGTGCATTGTCCACATCCGACGCAGGCAGTACTTATGTGTGCCAGGCGGGTGATGTGGTACAGCAACGTGTCCGTCGGCATTTTTACAGCCCCCTTTTTCCGGGCCCATCGCAGATACTGGCTGGGTTCGTGGTCGAACACATCCGTCACGAAAACGCACTCTCTGCAGTAACAGACGGGACATGCAACCCGACAATTATAACAGTTCACACAGCCCGCCAGATAGGCACTCAATTTATCGATGCTGCCGATCTTGTCGCCGACTTCAGCAAACATGTTGTCTCGAAATGCCGTCCTTTCCGAAATCAATCGGTCGATTTCTTTCCTGCGCGATGCAGGTTCTTCTGCCGCTGCGAGATCAAGGTCTTCCAGGAGACGGCCTCCCTTGTCCGTGAGTGCCTGGATCAGAATTTGCCGGCTGGTATCCACACCAAAAAAACCGATGTTGATGTCTGCACCTTCGGCTATGGGAAGTTCACAGGACCGGCATGCCTGTGTCAGTTCAATACCATTCAGGTCTACGGTCTTTCCGGAAAGTACTTGCCCGGCAAATTTTTTTGTGGCTTCGTCGCCGTTTTCTCCTGACCAGTTCAGATAATCCCTGTTTCCTAACGCTCCCAGGCAGTCGATGCCGATGAGAATCAACTCGTCGGTACGCGCTTGCTTGAGTTTGACCAGTTCGACAAAGGCCCTGATTTCGCATGGTCGCATCACGGCTGCTATGTTTCCACCCGAGGGTTTGCGTGTGAGCCTCGATACGATTTTGGCGCTGTTCATTGGAAATGCCGGGGACAGAGGGTCCACACCGTTCAATTGATCTGGATCCGTCACAAGGGTCGGCATGACCATTTTTTTCGTGGGAAGCCTCCAGGGAGCCAGGATAGCGCTGATATCCTCCTTTCCCAGGATATTTTTGAAAAACTCTCTGAGCGCGCCAAGCAGATCCTGATCTTTGACGTCTATTTTTGCCGTTTTTATCATTCATGCCTCCTAGGACAACCTGGCGGTTGTCGGCTCTTGGCTGTTAGCTCTTGGCTCTTGGCCTGCATCGGACCCTTCTTTGTTCATTGGTTCATCGAGTTCATTGAGTTTATTGTGTTGCCCATTGCAATCAGTATTTGGCCGTCAACACCTCTCCAGTTCAGCAACTCAACGAACCCAAGAAACGCAATAAACTCAACAAACGATACCCCCTCCACCCCTCAGACCCTGATTTTTTCACCCCACCCTCTGCAGTTTGGTCTGGTTGGGTCCCAGGACTTTGATCTGTGCCACTAACTCCTGAAGGGTTTCGGCCAGCAGGACACCATCGCTGGCTGCAATCCATGTAAGGCTCAGCCGTTCAGGCTCAAATCCGAAACTGGGCAGAATTTCTTTCAAAAGCTTTATGCGTCGGCGGGCTTTGAAATTTCCGTTGATGTAGTGGCAGTCGCCGGGATGGCAGCCGCTCACAAGGACTCCGTCCGCGCCTTCCAACAATGCCTTGATGACATACTTGGGGTCCACCATTCCGCTGCACATCACCCGGATGATTTTTATGTTTGGCGGATACGAGAGGCGCGATGTGCCGGCCAGGTCTGCTGCCGTATAGGTGCACCAGTTGCAGAAGAAGGCGATGATGGTGGGTTGGAAATTATTGTCCATGGTATATCTCCCTTTGGTGACCATTGATACTTCGTATGTCATTAGCCCTTTGGGCATCATTTACGCTTCGCGTGTAATTTGCCCTGCGGGCGATATTGCGCCTTCGGCTGTTATTTGCGCTTCGCACGTCATTATGCCCTGCGGGCGATATTACGCCTTCGGCTGTCATTTGTGCTGCGCACGTCATTAGCCCTTCGGGCGATATTTGTTGTTGCGCACGGCCGATAGCTTGTAACTACAATGAATGACACGCGCAGCGTAAATTACGCCCGAAGGGCATAATTACGCGTGAAGCGCTAATATCGGCCGAAGGCCAAATGACATTATGTTTAAAGATGTTGACGCGTAATAATTCATGACCAATTCTCATGCAGAGCATTGCCTACCCCGCCAATAGTCCTTCAATTTCAGAAAAAATCTGTTTGTCCGTAAAATGTCGCACTTTGGCTGCGCCGCTGGGACAGTATCCGGAACAACTGCCGCACCCTTTACAGATGGCTTCGTTGACTTCGCTGATGCCTTTGCGTTCGTTGAATTCGATGGCCGTGTAGGGGCAGAGGCCGATACACACCTGGCATCCGATACAGATATCCGGGTCGATGGTGGAGATCATTGGTGACACCGCCACCTGACCGGATGCGCTGAGTGAAAGTGCTTCGGCGGCGGCCCCTTTGGCCTGTGCAACGGTATCCGGGATATCTTTGGGTCCCTGGCAGGTACCGGCCAGGAAGACGCCGCTCGTGGCGGTGGAGACGGGTTCAAGCTTGGGGTGTTCTTCCTGGTAGAATCCGTCGCTTCCTGTGGAGATGCCGAAGATTCTGGCCACATCGTTGACATCGGGACGTGGTTCCATGGCCGTACACAGGATTACCATCTCCACGGGAATTTTCATCAAACTATCGGAGAGCGTGTCTTCTGCGGTCACCCACAGCATGTCGTCGATTTCCTCTACACGGGAAGCTTTGCCCCGAATCATACGGACACCTTCACTCTGGACACGCTTGTAAAATTCTTCATACCCTTTGCCAAAACAGCGCATGTCGATATAGAAATTGTAGATCTGAGTTTCGTGGCCGCACTTGTCCTTGAGAAGATGGGCGTATTTCAAGGCATACATGCAGCAAGTGCGGGAACAGTACTCATGATAGTTGATATCACGGCTGCCGATACAGTGCAGGATAGCCACGCTTTTGGGTGGTTCGGTGAATTTAAGACGATCGTCAGGATCGCGTTTCAGAAGTCGGCCGCTCGTGGGCCCGGTGGCATTCGAGAGGCGTTCGAATTCCAGGTTGGTGAAGACGTTTGCATATCGGCCGTAGCCATATTGTGTCATGGGGGTTGGATCGAGGGGATCGAAACCCGTGGCAACAATGATGGAACCCACTTCGATTTCCTGTATTGTTCCCGTCATGTCATGGTTGATGGCCTTTGCTTCACAGGCATCCACACAAAGTTTGCATTCACAGCATCCCCCGCAATCCAGGCATCTGGAGGCTTCCGCTCTTGCCGTTTCCTCTGAAAAATTATGATCGACCTCATCAAAGCTTTTCACTCGCTGCTGCGGATCCAGGTGCGTGGATACGATTCGGGGGGCCGTTTCGACATCTTCAGGGATGGGTTTCCAGTTATTTCCCGGGGGTGATTCAACATCCGGTTGTTCCAGAACACCCTTGCGGTCACCGGCGCTGACATAACGATGGATGGCTGCCGTTGCCTTATGGCCGGCAGCAACAGCTTCGATGACCGTTGCCGGTCCGGTGACGGCATCGCCGGCACCGAAAACGTGCGGGAGGCTGGTCTGCATTGTGGTGGGGTTGACCTTGATGGTATTTCGCGTGGTCAATTCCAGACCGGGTTCTTTTGTTGCCCAGGACACATCGATTTTTTGTCCGATGGCGGGGATAACGGCATCGCATGGCACGACATATTCGGAACCTTTTACCGGCACAGGTCGTCGGCGTCCGCTGGCATCCGGGGGGCCGAGTTCCGTCTGGATGCAGGTACACCCTGTCACGTGCCCATCCGTGTTCTGTATGCCCACAGGTGCAGTGAGAAAGGAGAGTTCGATACCTTCTTCCCTGGCTCCCGCAATCTCTTCCTTGTAGGCTGGCATTTCCTTTTCTGAACGCCTGTAGATCACCGTGACATGTTCGGCGCCGAGACGTTTGGCTACACGGGCTGCATCTATGGCTACATTCCCGCCGCCGATGACGACGACCTGTCTGCCCGGGGGGGTTCGGCTCCCCAGGTTGATTTCCCTCAGGAACCTGACGGCATCGATGATTTCTGCGGCCTGGTCTTCTCCCTGGATCTGCATCTGGATAGAGCCGTGTGCACCGATTCCCAGAAAAACGGCTGAAAACCCTTTTGACTTTAGATCCGATAGCGACAGGTTTTGGCCGAATCGTATATTCGTTTCAACGTCGATCCCATGGTGGAGGAGATATTGGATCTCATTGTCCAACAGCTCCGCCGGCAATCGATAGTCCGGGATCCCCACACGGAGCATCCCTCCCAGCTGGTCGAGGGCCTCGAACAGGGTGATGTGGTACCCTTTTAGTCTCAGGTAATAGGCCACGGTGAGGCCGGCGGGTCCGGAACCGATGACGGCGATTTTTTCCGGCCGATCTTCGATTTCCGGAAGGGGCAGGTCGGAGAAATCCACCTGGTCGGCGGCAAAGCGTTTTAAATCACGGATAGCTACCGGAGTGTCCACATCGACCCGGCGGCAGGCTTTTTCACACGGGGCCGGGCAGACACGGCCAAGGGTTCCGGGGAGGGGTATCTTCTCCATGATGAGTTTCACGGCCTCCCGGTATTGACCTGTTTTAATGAGGGCGACATAGCCCTGGACGTTTGTTCCTGCAGGACATGTCTGAACACAGGGGGCCCGATCATATTTGTCGATGCAGTAGGTAATGGGAACAGCCTGGGGGAAAGGGCGGTAAATGGCTTTTCTCAGCTTGGTGCCCACATCCCATTCATTGGGGAACGCGACGGGACAGACCTTTTCGCACTCGCCGCACCCGGTGCAGTTCGGCTCGATATAACGTGCTTTTCGGTGGACCTTTACTTTGAAGTTGCCGATGAAGCCGCTGACATCCATTACCTCACTGTAAGACAGGAGATCGATGTTGGGCTCCTGCCCTACAGAGACCATTTTTGGTGTTCCGATGCAGGCCGCACAGTCCAGGGTGGGAAAGGTTTTGTCATACTGGAGCATATGACCGCCGATGGTCGCTCCCCTTTCAACCAGGTATACCTTGAAACCGGCGCTGGCGATATCGAGAGATGCCTGCATGCCGGCGATGCCGCCGCCTACCACGAGTGTGTTTGTGCAGACTGAGAATTTTGCCGGTGTTAAATCCTCCTGGTGAACAACACGCATAATACCTGCGCCGACCAGGGTTTTGGCCTTTTGTGTTGCCTCTTCCTCCTCCAGGGTGACCCAGGAAACATGCTCCCGGACACTTACCATGTGGAAGGCCTTGTAGGGGTTGAGACCGGCGCGTTGGCAAGCAGCCCTGAAGGTTTTTTCATGCATCCGTGGAGAGCAGGATGCCACGACCACGCGCGTGAGATGGTGGGCCCGAATATCTTTTTCAATCAACTCCTGGCCCGGATCGGAACACATAAACAGATAATCCCGTGATACAGTTACGTTCGGCAGGGTCGCTACATAGGCGGCAACCTCTTCCACCCGGACGCGGTAAGCGATATTGATGCCGCAGTGGCAGATGTAGAATCCGATGCGTTCAGGCATGCAGGACCTCCTGGTCAAGTTCTAAATTGATGTGGACAGGCATAGGGTGTTCGTATCTTGTTTCGATGGATTGGATAAGCAATTCCGCGACATCCTGGACGACGATCCGGTCTTGGAAACCAAGCGTCATGATGGCTTTCTGGAGCATCCGTGTGCAATAGGGACAGGCCGTGGCGATCACGTCGGCACCGGTGCCCAGGGCCTGTTGAATTCGCAGTTCGGCCAGTCGGCTGTTGGAAGAAGACTCACCGAATGTGCCCCCACCCCCGCCCCCGCAGCAGAGGCTGTTGCTGCGATTGTCTGGCATTTCCACAAGGCTGAGGCCCGGGATGCTCTTCAGGATACGGCGCGGCGCATCGTAGACGCCGTTGTGGCGTCCCAGGTAACAGGGATCGTGGAAGGTGACCCTGTTTTTTATTTCGTGCCTGGGGATCAGGTTTCCTTCCGAGACGAGTCGATCCAGGAGCATGGTGTAGTGTTCGATTTCCATGTTCACCTGTGCGTCTGCATAGACTTTCCGAAAGGTGTCGAGACAATGCGGTGAGGTGGTGAGAACTCTTTCAACGCCCCGACGCTCAAAAAGCGACATGTTCTGCTTTGACAGTGTCGAAAAGCTGTCCACAGCCCCTGTTCTGAAAGCGGGGTCTCCACAGCAACGCTCTTCCATACCGAGGGTGCCGTAGGAAACACCTGCCTGGATCAGCAGCCTGAGCAGGGCGCGGCCTGCATGACTGCATCCCTGGGATGGCGTGTCATCATATGCTGTGGTACAGCATGTGAACAGGCAGTAGGTGTGTTCCGGATTGAAATCGGGCGTGTCGATATCTTTTGCCCAGTCCAATCGTTTCTCGGGGTCCCCTCCCCATGGATTTCCTTTCTCTGCCAGGTATTCCAGCGGCATTTCGAGGTGCGCGGGGATTTTTCCCTGTTTGTTCTGGCTTTCCCGGATTGATCTTATCACGTCGATAATATGGATTCCCCGGGGGCAGGCGTCCCCGCAGGCATTACAGGTGACGCAGATCCATGCGGCGTCATCAACACTCTTTACGGTACCGGTACCCAGGCCGATGTGGCGAAGAATCTGTCTGGGGCTGTAAACCGATACCCGGTTCCAGGGGCAGGCAGCGGTGCAGGAGCCGCACTGCACACAGGTCATGAACATCTCTCCAATACGCGCCTTGACGTTCTCCATGTCGACGGAAGAGTGTTTTGCGGCTTTTTCCCGAACCGTTGTCAAAAACAGGGCCAGCGGACGGTAGAAGAGGTGCGACCACTTTCCAAAAGGGACCTCGATGACCAGCATTGGTCCGGCGATGGCCAGGTGGATGACGTACATGACATAGGTGCCCATGGGCCATCCGGCCAGGCGGACGATGTGCATGATAATACCGGTCAAGGTCGTTAAAAAAAGTAGGATCAGAAAAAGCCAGTCGGAAAGTTCTGAAAAGCGGTGGATGGCCTCTTGTTTCCTGCGCCGGCTCAGGAACATTTCGATGGTAATGATCATGATGGCGCCGGTGGCATAGTATCCGAAGAGACTTGAGAAATGCCAGCTGCTGTCATCCACCTGAAACCAGCGGATAAAGACGACAATCAGCGTCATCATGGTCATGTAGCCGGATACCAGCAGAAAATGTTTCATCCAGCGACTCTTGTCCTCACCGCATTCCCGCCAGCGCTTCTGGGTTGCAAAGTGAAGCACAAAGGCTTTTGCTTCGGTTATATAAAGCCGGAAGGGCACGATCGTGTCGCTCATGATGAATCGGAACATCCTGAATGCATTTGATAAGAGAAAGAGTGTCAACACGGCTCCCATGCTCAGATC
>JAOZSO010000328.1:0-4532 GCA_029939655.1 Desulfobacterales bacterium | reverse complement strand
AGTATAATGAGATTCCAAATCGTTATAACATATCTCGCCAATGAGCGCGAAAAGCGGGTAATCCATTCCGTGCTCGATGATATTTCGGACATCCTGTACTTAACTGATCTAAAAGCACACGAGCGGGCATCGGCTCTTAAGATGGCGGATGTAATCCTGTCCAGAAGTGTTGTTGAAGCCGAGATCAAGTCGCAGGAAGTCGTTCAGTTGAAAAGTACCCGATTCATTCAATTGATTTTTGCCGGAGCGGACAACGTGCCATTTGCGGCAATCCCTGAAAACATAACAGTGGCGAGCAATGTGGGAGCTTTTGCAGAGCCCCTGGCGGAACACGTACTGGCTATGACTTTGTGCCTGGCCAAGTCGATATTGCCCAGGCATCTCCAGCTTGCGCATGGAAACTTCAACCAAACGGTTCTTAACAAGGAACTGAGAGGCGGCATCTGTGGGATTGTCGGGATGGGAAGCAACGGGGCCGCCATTGCACGAGTGATGAAAGGTGTCGGCATGGAAGTCCATGGGATCAATCGATCCGCCACATCGTCTTTTCCCCTCGATTTTATTGGAGAACTCGCCGATATGGATGAGGTACTAAGAAGATCTGATGTCGTCGTGTTGACGGTTCCTCTGACCAGACAAACACTTCACCTTATTGGGCGTCACGAATTTGAAATCATGAAACCGGATGGCATCCTTATCAACGTTGCCCGCGGGAAGGTGGTAGCGCAACGGGCGCTGTATAACCATTTAAAAACCACACCAGCATTCAGCGCCGGTATCGACACGTGGTGGTCCGAACCTGGTGATCCCGGGGGATTCAAATTAGACTACCCGTTTTTCGACCTGCCCAATATGATTGGGTCACCTCACAACGCTGATGACGTGCCGGGTATAATGACGGCAGCCACGAAAATTGCCGCGGAAAATATTCGCTGTTTTCTTGAAGGCAAAGCAATAAGGGGTAAAGTCAATAGAGCGGATTATATCCCCAGAAAAAATACGGAACTATAACCCAAAATAAGTTTAGCGCTACAGCCGAGGGATAATACCGACGCGACCCTGAAAAACTCGCTCCCAAGAGGCCGTAATACCGAACAGCGCCAAATCTTGAAGACTATTTTATTCCTATGCTACTTCATATGATTTCTTGGGCTAATTTGCAAACTGTTCGGCATAACGGCCTCTAAGGATCTCAGACAGTTTCAAGGTCGCGTCGGCATCACCCCTCGGCTTTCCGAAGGCCGGCAAACAACCCAACTTGCGGTTTGCGGATAATCGCGTTTCGAAATGCCCTTGTATCGGTTATAGACCCGAAATTTTTTTCTTGACTCGTTAATCAAGAGCCTGTTATACAGAATGAGACCGACCGGTCTGTCCCTGTTCCCTTTGAGGAAAAAATAAGTGAATCTTAAAGAAACAATTGTTCATGAATCCATGAAACTCTTTTCCTTAAATGGTTTTTTGAGCACTTCCATTCAAGATATCTTATCGGCTGCAAACACTTCCAAAGGTGGATTCTACAATCATTTCACAAGTAAAGAAGATCTATTCTTTCGTGTTTTAGATGAAGGACGCAAAATTTGGCGTAAGAAAAATTTGCGTGGAATAGATGAAATAAAAGAACCTATTGATAAAATAATACAACTGCTAAAAAATTATAAAAATAGATACCTCTTAGATGCCGAGAATTTTCCCGGTGGATGTATTTTTATTATGTTTGCGGTTGAACTTGGTGACTCTCGCCCACACCTGTCCAGGGAAGTTCAAAAGGGTTTTACGGGTCTGAAGGCGATGCTTAAAAGGCTGCTGGACAATGGTCATCCAAAGTCAGCAGCGTACAACGGTATAAATACCGATACGATTACAGAAATCATATTTAACGGTATGTTGGGGGCTTCCGTAAGTTACAGCGTTGATAAATCCCATGAAGCCCTTGATAAGTCAATTAACGCCCTAATCGATTACCTTGATAAACTAAAAAAATTACAGGAGGAAGACTGACAATGATCGATTTTACTTTCACAGAGGAACAGGAAATGTTCAGAAAAGCGGCCAGGGAATTTGCCGAAACAAAACTTGCGCCCCAGGTAGCCGGGATGGAGGAAACCGGGGAGGTCAGTGATGTTGTGGTCAAGGCCTTGGGTGAGGCGGAAATGATGGCTATTACGATCCCCGAGGAGTACGGCGGACTGGGGCTGGGGTATACCGAACGCCTGATCGCTTTGGAAGAGATCAGCCGGGTTTCCGTGGGGACCGCCATGATGTTGCAGGTCTTTGCCCTGGGTATCGAGCCCATCGTCAAGTTTGGTTCCGAAGAACAGAAACGCAAATATCTTCCGGGACTGGCGTCGGGAAAGCGTCTGGCGACTACGGCCGTGACCGAGGCCACCGGCGGATCGGACCCTACCGGCATCAAAACGGCCTACACCAAGGATGGAGAGAAATTTATCGTCAACGGCCGCAAGTGTTTTATCACCAATTCACATATAGCTGACACGATTACTATTCTGGCCAAAGCCGACGACAATCCCAAGGCTTTCTGCGCATTTGTCATCGACGAGAGCATGCCGGGCTGGAAACCCACCCACAAGGAGCACAAAGTGGGCATGCATGGCTGCAATACCGGCGAACTTTTCTTTGAGAACCTGGAAATCGGAAAAGAGCAGCTGCTGGGCGAAGAGGGCAAAGGCTTGAAAGTAACCATGGCCGCCATCGGTGATGTGGGCAGGGGCGGTATGGTCGGTACCGCTCTGGGACTTCAGGCCGCTTGCCTGGAGGAGTCGATCAAGTTCGCCAATCAGCGAATTCTCTATGGCAAGCCCATCAGTGCCCTGCAAACCATACAGAATAAAATAGCGGATATTAAAATCGATCTGGAAGCCGGAAGATTGCTGGGGTACAGGGCGGCGGCCATCCAGGATGCCGGTGGCCGTTCCAGCAACGAGTTTGCCGTAGCCAAGTACTACACTACGGAAGCGGCTCAAAAAGCGGCAAAAATGGCTGTGGATATACACGGCGGGTATGGATGCATGGAAGAGTATCCGGTATCCCGTTTCTGGCGGGATGCTGCGGTGCTGGGGCCCTCGGCCGGCACGTCGGACATCATGAAGGTGATAATTTCCCGTTGGGCCATGTCCTAAGGGCTCGCGCAGAAATGACTTAACAGAATTGGCGTTCAGATTATAGGTTAATATTATTAACCTGGCAACCAAATAGCTCAACACGTCATGCCGGACTTGATCCGGCATCCAGTGCCTTCCTGGATAGCGCTAAAGCTTCACTTCGTGCCCCGCCTGCGCGGGAATGACAGCTTTAGGGTATTTAATTGCCGGAGTAATAGTACGAGACGCAAGGTAGGCATATGTTGAAAATCGTTGTCTGTGTCAAGGCAGTCCCGGATCCCAAGGAGGCCGGTAAACTGAAAATCGATCCGGTTACCAAAACCTTGCTGCGATGTGATGTGCCCATGGTATTAAACCCTCTGGACAAACATGCACTGGAAGGCGCACTTCAGATCAAGACTGAGACGGAGGCTCACATCTGCGTACTGAGCATGGGACCTCCTGAAGCGGGTAAAATCGTTAAAGAATGTATGGCGCTGGGTGCCGACAAGGGTATTCTGCTTTCCGATCCGTGTTTCGGTGGAGCCGATGCGTATGCCACGGCTTATACACTGGCCATGGGCGTTCAAAAACTTGGTGAGGTAGATGCCGTGCTATGCGGGATGGCCAGTAGTGACGGGGCCACCGAATGGGTAGGCCCGGAAATGGCTATTATGCTGGATATGCCGGTGGTGACCATGGTCAAGGAAATCACCATGTGCAATGGTGAAGCATGGGAAGTGAAGGCAACACGGGAAAATGGGTACAGGCGGATGCGGGTCAAGCTGCCTGCGTTGCTAACGGTAACGCGTGATCTAAACATGCCAAGAGCGCTAAGCTTTTCGGGCATCATCAAGGCCAGGAAAAAGGTTATCACCCAATGGAACCTGGATGATCTCGGTATATCGGCCGAAACAGTCGGTATCAAGGGATCTCCAACCATCGTGACGGAAATGTGCGCTGTCAAAAATACGCGCAAGGTCGCGTTCCTGGAAGGATCCCGGGAAGAGAAAGCGGAACTGCTTTTACAGAAACTGGTAGAAGGGGGGGTGCTATAGAAATAGAAAATACCAAATTTTAAGCACCAAATATCAAACAAATTCCAAATGACAATACTCAAATCCCAAAACAGACGTGTTTAAAATTTTGAATTTGGTCATTGTGATTTGTTTGGTATTTGTATTTTGGATATTGCTGTTTAGATTGAGAAAATAACGATCAGAAGAAAAGATAGTCATTATCAGGTGAGTATTATGAATGATAACGATCCAATATGGGTCATTGCCGACCAGGAAGACTGTAATCTTTTGCCGGTTACGCCACAGCTCGTGGGGCAGGCGCGTATACTTGCCGATGTGTTGGAAACTTCAGTGGAAGTCGTGTTGCTGGGCGATGGGGTCGGCATCCATACAGAAAAATTATTCGCTTCCC
>JAOZSO010000327.1:0-4545 GCA_029939655.1 Desulfobacterales bacterium | reverse complement strand
CGGCACTTACACTGGAGGACGTGGCTGACCCTTATGCAACAACGAATCAGCTCATCCACGACATCGGGAAGACCTGGCCAAAACTAAAAAAATCCGAGCGCAGATCGGATGTGATACGAATCGTCGAGAAGACAAAACTTGATCTGTTCATTGCCAAGGCAAAAGGCCTGCCCGATGATGAGGGTATCCGATTACTCATTGAGGATAAAGTGGCTCCCGAAGTGATCACCAACGCGTTGGGTATTACCGGGGAGAAGTTGGAACAGGTGGACACCGAGATGAAAGAGGAACGTGCAGAGAGGGAAAGGGTCGTAACGCTGCTCGGGTCGGTAGAGGGCAAGCCCAACGAAGAAAAGGTGAAACACCTTTTTGAGAATAATGTCTCCGAAGAATTGATAATTGAAATGGCGAAAGTGGACCCGGGCGTGATCGATGCTGTCAAAAAGGCCATGGAAGCGGAGCTAAAGGAAAAACAAAGACTGGCAGAAGAGGAGGCCGCACGGAAAAAGGAAGCGGCTGCAGGGCCTTCGTTGGAAGATATACCGTCGGATGAGATGCTTGATTACATCGAATCCATTCGCGAAATCATGGAATTCAGCGATCAGGAGAAGGAAATCAGAGTTATGTGCGAGCAGAGTTCCATCCCCAAGGGCCTTGTGGACATTGCTGTTTCGGAACCCGACAGACTGGATGAGCTTGAAAAAAAGGCGGAGGGATAGATCCACCAAGTCAGTTTTATTCGTTAGCCGATTTGAGGAGACAGTGGAGCAGGATATTGGCTCCGGCTTCACAATCTTCCCATGTCGTGTTTTCGACCTCCACATGGCTTCTGCCACCGATGCTGGGCACAAAGATCATGGCGGTGGGTGCAATCTGGTTCATATAGCTGGCATCGTGCCCGGCACCGCTCACCATGTAATGGCCCGGGTACCCGAGATCATCGGCGGATTTCAGGACACGTTGCACCAGTTTTTCATCAAAAGGGGAATGCTCCACCCGCCATGTCTCCTCGATCCGGATGGGACAACCCCGTTGATGGGCAATGGTTTCAAAGTCATTACGAAGGTTTTTCCATGCTTTGATGGCGTGGTTGTCGTCCCAGGAACGGATATCGACCGTAAAATGAACCTTGTCCGGAATAATATTTCTGGAATTGGGATAATTTTGAATTTCCCCCACAGTGGCAACCATGTTGCCACCCATTGATTCCGGCAAGTGGTTGACTTTGAGGATCATCTCTGCTGCGGCACACAGGGCATCGTGTCGGCCCTCCATGGGTGTCGGCCCCACCTGGTTGGCTTCACCCTCAAGATAGATATCATACCAGTGCAAGCAGAGAATGCCTTTGGGGGCACCGATCTGCTTGCCTTCTTTTTCGAGAACCGGGCCCTGTTCGATATGGTATTCGTAGTAGGCATGAACCGGCCATTTGCGGGCGGGCACATCCCCTTTATAGCCGATGCGTTCCAGTTCATCCCCGAACCGTTTGCCATTGATGTCGGTCCGCTGATATACCCAGTCCCTCTCCAATGCGCCTGCCCAGACACCCGAAGCCACCATGGCCGGAGCAAAACGGGACCCTTCCTCATTGGTCCAGTCCACGATTACCATCGGTCGGGAGGTCTCGATATTGTTTTCATGAAGGGTCCGCATGACCTCCAGTGGTCCCATGACGCCGAGGATGCCGTCGAACCGCCCGCCTTTGGGCTGGGAATCGATATGAGAACCGCTCATGACCGGTGGTAGATCATTATTGGTGCCGGGTCTCCGGCCGAAGATATTACCCATGTCGTCGATGGTCACATCCAGATCGATTTCCTTCAGCCACTGAACAAATAAGTCTCTGGCTGCCTTGTCTTCATCGGTCAGTGTCAATCTCTGAACGCCTCCGTCCGGGGTGGCACCGATTTTGGCCATATCCTCCAGGGACTGCTGCAGTCGTTTTCCATTGATGCGTAGGTCTTTAATATCCATTATTTTTCCCCTATTCAAAAAAATTCAAATAATATAAATTCGAATGATCAAAACAGTCTGTTTTTTTTAAACCCAATTCGGATAGATCGGAAAATAAAAAGATCTTTTATCACGAAAACACGAAAGTACGAAAAAGACCTTGAAAATTCTTGTGCCCAAAAGTTGATGAACTCGTAAAAAATTCCGAAACGCCGTCATGCCTGCGAAGGCAGGCATCCAGAAGTATCTGAAAATACTGGATTCCCGCCTTCGCGGGAATGACAAAAAAAGGACGTTTTAAGACTTTTTACGAAACCATAAAAGCTGAAATGCTCAACTTAGTTAGTGTCCGTCAAGAAATAGGGATTTTTGCGTTCTGCCAAGGCGGGCGCCAGATTTAACCCGGAGGAATAGCGTGCTATTTTGAGGAGTTAAATCATGGCACCCAACGCCGGCAGGGCGTGAAAAGACCATTTATGGATGGGCACTAGTTATACATTGAAGCGGATCTCCATTATATCCCCGTCCTGGACTTCGTAGGTTTTACCTTCCAGCCGCACGGTGCCTTGTTTTCTTGCCTCGGCATAGGTTCCTGAAGCCATCAGGTCCTTGTAGGCGACCACTTCCGCCCGGATAAACCCTTTTTTCATGTCTGTGTGAATAACGCCGGCTGCATCGTCCGCGGGTGTTTTCCGGGTGATGGTCCAGGCTCGAACCTCGTCTTCTCCTACCGTAAAAAAAGAGATAAGACCCAGATGTTCATAGGATCGATGGATTACCCGGTCCATGGCAGACGCTTTTATGTTGAATTCCGTCAAGAATTCACGTGCTTCCTCCTCGGTCATCTGGGCCAGTTCCTGTTCCAGTTTGCCCCGTATCACGAGACAACTTTCATGATCTGTAAGATCGCCGATATCGGGCAGCTGATCATCTTCATCCTCATTGTTGAACAGGGTCAGCATTGGTTTTGCTGAGAGAAACGCGTATCCCCTGAGTAACGGTGAGGTTGTAATATCGGGCACCTTTCTCAAAGGGATTTCCTTTTCTAGACATTCAAGACAGTCCTTCAGCAAAGAAACCTCTACCGAATCGACATTTTTTCCCCTTTTGCTGTCGAGCTGGAGTCTTTCCAGGCGCTTTTCAACGACAACGAGATCTATAAGGATCAATTCCTGGTCAAAGCGCTGGAAGTCTTTCAGAGCGGTAGCGGCTTCCTGGCCGAATGCCTTAAAGTTTCGGATGACATGAATCAGTGCGTGGCAGTCCCGTGCTTGTGTCCAGATGGATTGTTCCTTTTTGGCATCCTGGACGCTTCCACCCGTTCCGGGAAGGTAATATTCCACCTGGGCATGGATGGTCTTTTTGGGCTGATACAGGTCTCTGAGCTTGTCCATGCGAACATCCGGCACATGGATGGTTCCAATGCGGCTTTCCTTCTTGTGTGCCTGGTCAGATATTTGATGTGTCAAGGCGTCGAAAACAGTCGATTTTCCACTGCCTGGAAGCCCCACGATGCCAAGCTTCATATGGCATGTCCTCCTTTTGGTCATTAGAACATTAGATGTTCGATTTTTCGTTCGTTACCATACCAGAAGGCAGATAAAGCGACAAGCTCTTTACGTTCGCGCAGGAGGGCTATAAGGGTATGAGGGATAAGGCTATAAGCAGTAAGCAGATATTCTATTTTTATTTTCCGATAAGTTCCAAAAAATTTTCACCAAAAAGTTTTTTTTGTATTCCTTAATAAATCATCGGTCAGCAACCTCCGTTCAAGATGATAATGACAATTAATAATCATAGTACCTCCTTTAAATGTGCACCCTGTCAGAAATAAAATAACACGTTATTGATAGTAAGAATGTCCATATGTGGTATCACAGCTTTTAAGAAACCCTTCTCGCCGTTGATGAGTTGGAGCTATATGGAATTTAGTTCCCATTACAAAGACTGAGCGGCGCACGAGCAGTACAACCGCTCGGGCTTTTGATTACGGTTTAATTGAGTATCAGGGTAATATGTTCTTATAGATTTTCCCATCCTTCATGATAAGTGCGAGATTTTCTTCCGGCTTGGTGAGGATCGAAATATCCTTGAGCGGGTCACCGTTAATCAGAAGGATATCGGCCAATGCGCCTTCCTCAATGACACCCAGTTTGCCGGGATAGGGGTTGCGAAGACCAGACAGGGTTAGTAATTCAGCTGAGATAGAGGTAGCCTGGCGCAGGATTTCAGCCGGGCTGAACCACTTTGTGCGGTGTACAAACTCCTCGTTGATGCGGTTGAGCATTGTAGGATCGGTAATAATGTCCGACCCGAAGGCGATTTTCTTGAAGCCGATTTTTTTTGCGATTTTGAACATGTTGTCGATACCAGCAAAGGCTTGGTCATGTTTCGCTTTCTGATCCTCGGTATAGCCCTGCGGGTAATAGGTGTAGACGATGACCTGGGGTGACAACCAGATGCCCTTTTCTTTCATTAGTTCCATCGTAGGTTCATCCACAAGGTTACCATGCTCGATACTTTTTACACCATTCTCGATGGCACGACGTATACCTTTGGTGTTATAAACATGGGCCATGACATAGGTACCCC
>JAOZSO010000326.1:0-4553 GCA_029939655.1 Desulfobacterales bacterium | reverse complement strand
GTAGATACCTGGGTCCTAAGGGCCCGGCACTGATTCAACCCTATAAGGGATTAATATTATGCACATTCAGCGTGTGATAAATTCTAAATCCGAATATCGAAATACGAAACAAATCCAAATATCAAATGCTCAAATGATTCAAACATAGTGCTTGAACTTGCATCTCCAAGGTCTTGTTTTGATCATTCGAATTTGGTTCATTAGGTATTGTTTAGGATTTCGAATTTTGTGCTTCGGATTTAAGTAACTTCCGCCATCGGCATAGCCAAATATCTCTGACCTGGCCCAGAGGACCAGGTTTTAAATGACGGAATAAAATCACATGTGGGGAGTCAACATTGAATAATCAAAACGAGAGCCAGAAAAACATCATTCAGAAAATTGTCGAAGGATCCCTGCGGCTGTCCACAACAGAAGAATTTGAAAAGCTGATTGAGCAGTTCGATGACAACGCGGATATTCACAGGGAATACGCGGATTTTCTCGTCCAGAAAAAAGAGACCGATACTGCCTATCAGGTGTATAGCAAAACAGCCGATCTTTACATTCAAGCCAACAAAGCACTTCAGGCAATCGTTGCCAAAATCCGTGCGTGGAGCATTGTCAAACCCAACCATGAACAAGGGCGATCCTTCCACGCGGCCATTCGAAAAACAGCTTTGGGTGAATCGCCGCTCCAGGCTTTTTTTGCCGAAATGTCCTACCCCGAATTTATCGGTATCATGCTGAGAATGATTCGTGTCCGATTCCCGGCTGATCAGTTTGTGATTAAATATGGAGACCCCGGGAACGACATCTACTTTATTGTTTCGGGGACAATCGAAGAGAGGACACATGTATCTGCGGATAAACGGGGAGCGTCACCTAGTACCTCCGTCAAATTCCTATCCGATAATGATATTTTTGGAGAAGCCTTTCCCCTGGAACAGTTCAATGTTTCCAAGTCGGATATTAAAACCCTCACTGCTGTGGAACTCGTAAAAATAAGAAAACCGATTCTGACGGATATCCTTAAAAAACATAAAGGCATCGAAAAACTTCTCGAAAATCTTTACAAAGGCCCTTCTGGAGACGCCAAAGAAAGAGCCTGGACAAGCGTCAGACGTTCCGTCAGGCATGAAATCCCCATCAAGATCAATCTGAAAATATTTCTGGCGGACGATAAAACCGAACTCGATTCGGTGGGGTATACAAGGGACATATCACTGGGAGGCGCCTGCATCGAATTAGAGAATAAACACTGGAGTGTCAAACAGAAAACAGTGGTAGATTTAGACACGATGTTACAGCTCTATCTACCCAATGTCGACGAAACCCTCGAAATTATGGGAACCGTTCTCTGGGTCAGAAAAGATAAGCAAGGAAACAAAGACCTATCGCTCATCGGTATTCAGTTTAAAACATTGTCTGATGCCGACAGAGACTTTCTGGATGAATACTGTTTCGGGAGCGACGGAGAGCAAAACCTGATTTGGGACCTGTGGGAAACGTACGTGAAATGAAAGGAACCCTGTGAAAGAAGCGAACAATCTCAATAAAAAACCGAGCCCAACCATTTGGGCTGTCGGTGGTGGCAAGGGAGGCGTGGGAAAAAGTGTTATCAGCACGCTGCTTGGTTTCTGGCTCTCTCAGATGGGCAAACGGACTGTCCTGATCGATGTCGATTTTGGCGGGGCGAATCTCCACACCATGCTGGGGATAAAGAGCCCACCAAAAACCATTAATGACTACATCACCAAGAAATACGATCATCTTGAAGAAATCTGCATTGAAACGGGCATTGAAAATCTGCGCTTGCTGAGCGGTGCCAGCGAGATTCTGTCTTTAGCCAATCTCCAGTTTGCTCAGAAAGTAAAAATCATGCAAAGTATTTCGCAACTGGACACCGATATTGCGATACTCGATTTAGGTTCGGGCACCTCGTACAATGTTCTCGATTTCTTTCTTATGGCCCACAGGAAGATCGTGGTGTTGACACCTCAACCAATTTCGATTCAAAACGCTTATGCCTTTGTCAGAAATGCTGTGTATCGCAAGTTAAGCAGGTTAAGCAGTCAAAAGCCGGCCCTTCTCGCTACGATCAAAACGGCTATGGATCCAAAAAACAATATGAATGTCCGGACCGTGAAGGACCTCCTCAAAGCGGTGCAGGAAAACAACAGCGAAGAAGACATGAATCTGCTCAGCCGGGAGATCCAGGAAATACGTCCAGCTCTCGTGACCAACATGACGAAAAGCCCGAGAGACCGGGAAGCCGGACGTATCATTCAGCTCGTTTCACAAAAATATCTGATGATTCACCCGACAATTTTAGGAAGTATCATGCGGGACAATCAGATAGACAACATGATATCCGGCATGGCGCCCCTGACCGCCATCGACCGGTCCAGCGAAGCCATTGCAGGGGTGTATAATATAGTAGCCGACCTGATATGATTTTTCAAACTGAATATAAACGCAGCATCCTGAACAGAATCGCTGACGGGTCATTGAGCCTCACATCCGAAAAAGAATATCAAGATCTGATGTCTCTTTTCCCGGACAAGGGTGACATTTACAGAGCCTATGGCGATTTTCTATCGGAGCGCAAAAAAAAGAACGATGCTTTCCAGAGTTATACCCGTGCCACCCAGAATTTTCTGGGTGAATATAAGACATTTCAAGCGATTGTATCGAAAATACTGGCCTGGAGTATTTTCAAACCTACCCACGCAGAAGGCCGTTCATTTCATTCAGCGTTGCGATTCGGTATAAAAGAGGAATCTCCTCTCCACTTTCTTTTTGTCAACATAACCTACCAGGAACTCATAGCCCTCATGCTGAGACTGGTAAGGGAGCGGTTCGATGCCGGCCGGACGATCATCCGTACCGGCCAGACCTGTAGCGATGTTTTTTTCGTTGTTTCAGGCACGCTAGAGGAAAAAGTCGTACAGTTGGTCAACGCCCAGGAAAACAGATCGGAACCATTGACGCAGCATATTTTTGACAATGATATTTTCGGTGATGTTTTTCCAATCCAAAAAAAAACAACATCCCTATCGGATATCAAAACGCTCACCCCGGTAGAAGTGGTCAAGATCAGCAAAACTGCTCTCGCCGAAACCTGTCAAAAATATCCCCATCTGGAACAGCTTTTAATAAAACTGTACAAGGGCCCTCCCAGCAGAGAACATGGACGATCATGGCCAAGCGTCCGCCGGTCAACCCGACATGACAACCCGGTTCGTGCCACGATGATGCTGGCACTGCGCCGGGGAAACGCCGCTCCGGTCGCTTTCGAAGGCGTGAGTCGGGACATCTCGTTGGGTGGCGTCTGTATTGATCTGGGGTTGAAATATGGCTCCATGCGAACGGAAGCCTTATCGGATACCAAGTCGATCGTGGAGATCAAATTACCATCCGGCGATGGTACTTCCATTCCAGGCTGGGTAATATGGAGCAAAAAAATAAAAGAACCCGGCGGCACGAGTATCATCATCGGCATCAAATTTGAACCACTATCCAACGATGCACGGGATTTCCTGAAAGTCTATTGTTTTGGATATGAAAGTGAACATAGTTTGATGTGGGGGTTGTGGGAAGATTACCTCGCCTAAATATTTTACGAGGCGATCTTACCGCATCTACTGCGTCAGATGCCATACCGCATAGTCCACTATAGCGGAACAGCATCTTCCTTGCAGCTACGGCAACCTCACCTCGTAAAATACTTAGGTTGGATTATATACTTCAGATTAGAAAATATCGTTCGGAAATGGAGGGTGCAATTCGAGCATTTCATAGGCCTGATCAGTTCTGGCGTAAGGCATTTCAGCCTGAAGCCGTAGTGTTCTACTGCGAAGGCTGAACCGCAATAGCGAGCATGTGCCCAGTGGCTTGCCGCGGGGAATGCGAGCGAATCCGAAATAGACAGAATTCCTTACGGTCGAAGATTACTCTCAGTTTGCTTCGAGAATCTTCAATAACGCAGTGCCGGGGCAGATCAGGTCTATGAAATGCTCGAATTTTAGGCGATGGGTATGGTATCCTTGAATGTCTCGAAACAGTTTCGAATGGCTTTCTTGGTGTCAGGCATGAGACTCACATATTTACAGCCAATGCCCCGCTTTCCCTGGCTAACCAGTTTGGCTTTGAAGCGAATCGTGTTTTCTTCCGTTGGTAACCGCATGCTCACATCTATCAGGATATCGAGTTTTAACTTTCTCTTCGTAGCCAACTCAAAAAAGAATCCTCCCAGGCTGATATCCGTTACCTTTACCACCTGATGGATTCCCCGGATGGTGGCTTTACAGTGAAAATCCAGTCTCGGATGCTTTCGTCGCTCGGAGCCGCCGGTAGAATCATTATTTTCAATATCGACCATATCGACATCATTCCTCAATAAAAATCGTTATACGATTTTTATGAAATGCGACTTTGTCGCAATATTTGAAAACTGACCTGCGTCATGACGCCACTAGTGTTTATTTCTACCTAATCTGATCTCTCAAGTCAATACTGATGGTCTCGCAAAAAGTCAGAAAAGCTACTTTTTACGAGAGTGTTTTGTGTTT
>JAOZSO010000325.1:0-4565 GCA_029939655.1 Desulfobacterales bacterium | reverse complement strand
CGATTTTGACACAACGCTTTTTGACGGACTGGAGGATGAAGACTTTGAATATTAACAGGTACGAAATATATTTTGCCGATCTCAACCCCACGATAGGAAGCGAAATAAAAAAAGTGCGCCCCGTTGTCATCATTAGTCAAGATGAAATGAATAAATATTTAGAAACCGTTGCTGTCTGTCCCTTAACCTCAAAGGTGCACCCACAATGGAGAACCCGACTCCAAGTTAAATGCGCGAATAAAAAGACCGAGATAGCTGTTGACCAAATACGTACAATTAGCAAACAAAGATTGAAAAAGAAAATTGATCAATTATCAAAGACCAAAGCCGCTCAACTACGCAAGCTTATTACTGATATGTACGGCGAATAGCCATCCAGAATAGATCAGATAGGCAGCACCAGCATATTTAAAAATATTGAACATTGTTACTGACGTATTCGGTCTTGATATCGATCTCAGTAACAAGTGGCTGCATAAGCATGCTTATCGATACTTTGGGCAGAAGTAAAAAAATACTGTGGTTTTCCCGGTCGGTGTGTAAACGATGATTGGCTGCCGACAATGAAGAAAACTTATAATTTCAGATCACTAATCTGATATTGGCTTTGACGATCAATCTTCTCCATATTGGAGGCCTGCTTCCCATCAATGTAACCTTGATTTGGTATAAGAATTTTGATTTTTTATTATATTTTGTCACTATGTCCTCTATGTTGAAAGTTATTGCCAGTCAACGCAATCATCAGGTGTTATGAGAAGCAGCGCCTCTTTAGGAGTGCCGTTTCTCGCTATCACTATAGTATTACAGATGAAGTCAATTCATATCTCCTTGCAGATGCTAAAATGCAAACAACTGTTGTAATATAGAAATAACATCCAATTGGGCTTTTGAATCGATTGTACCAAACTTTTTAATAAGTCGTATTTTATTGATTGAGATCTTCGATAAACTGGTTCGAGTTCGTGATGGCGTCGTTCATATTTTTAACTAGGACTTCTATCTTCACCTTGAGGCCGGAAAACTCGGAGCGCAGTGAACCAATGGCCTGGGCATTGAGATTGTGCTTGAGAAACAATACATTGTCACGGAATGTTCGCAGGACAGGATCCATGCTTTTTTCAACCCGGTGCATACTGGCAAGCATTTCGTCGTAACGCTTTTGTGTGTCTATGAGATTCCGGGCGCTTGCGTCCTGTAAGGCTTTGTTTTTATAGAGCCCCAGTTCATTTTCCCATTCTGCGAACAAATCGTCGGCCACGGACTCCACCTTTTCGATCCTTCTGGATACTTCTTTGGCAGCCTCGTTGCTTTCTTTGTATTCAGCATTGAGTTTTTCGTAGGCATCTTTCAGATCTGTGTTTTCAACCGTTATCACCGACCCGAACTGCTCCAGGGCGTCTTTGAACTGTTCCTGGGCATCGGCTTGGGCGTCCCTTGCATTTTCTACCCGATCCACGAGAATATCCCTCTTATGGATACCCACTTTTTCCATGGCACTGTAATAGGTTTTCGAGCAGCCTGTTATCAATAAAAAAGAAATGGTTATGATAACAAAATAGCTGATGAAGCGTTCTGGTTCTCTGGTCGTTATCATGGGCATAATCCTCTCTGAGCTGTTTCTGTTTCAGATATCGAGGGAAAAGCTCTACAATGGGATCTATATGGCTATGCTAATCCATGCGTTAGATCGTGTCAAAATCTAATATATCTTCCAGCACCTCATAATGGTCGAAGGGCGGCATGATGCAGGCACCGGCAAAACGCTCCCGGGCGGCTGCCAGCATCTCGCGGGCATTCTGATTGCCGGTCTTGATCGTGTCATCAGCCTGTTGTATTTGTTTCCGCAACCGTTTGGGCACGGCGATGCCGGCGACTTTTTGGTGTAGAAAGCCTGCATGGCGCGCTGTTCGCAGGGGCAGAATTCCCATAATGACGGGGATACCCATAGATTGGGTGGCCTGGGCCATGGTATCGGCGGTTTCAGCATCGTAGATGGGCTGGGTTACGGCAAACTGAGCGCCGGCATCGATTTTTTGTGTCAAGCGGCGGATGGCTGTTTCGAATCCATTGGCCTCCGGATGGGGGTCGATCACCACACCGGTTTGAAGCCCGGATTGCCTGGCCATACCCACCAGGCCAAAAACATCCATGTCACGAACCCTGGTGGTGATATTCCGGTTCTGCAATGCAACCATGTCTCCAGTGGCAACCAGCACGGTCTTGATTCCCAGTGCCTGTGCTCCCCAGAGTATTCCCTGGAGGCCGATCCGGTTGTGATCCCGGGTGGTGCAGTGAAGGATGGCGGGTTTATCCGTTTCCTGTTGTGCGAGCGCGCAGGTTGCCATGGCACTCATGCGCGGCTTGGCAACCGGATTAGTGGCCACGCTGAAGGCATCGAATGAGAGCCCGGATATGGATTTCAGGAGATGCATGAGCGGACCGCCATCCGGTCCTGCCGGCGGTACTACTTCGATGAGAATATTGAACCGATTATCTGAAAAATTGATTGTTTTCATAAAATGTCCAGGTTAACCACAGTCCGTCCTTTTATCCCGCCTTTGAGGATTGTATCGATCAGGGGGTTCAGTTCTTTTAGGGAGACCTCCTGGCAGATGGTTTCGAGCTGGTTGATTTTCCAGTTTGTTGCGAGCCGGTTCCATACATGCTGACGGTGTTTCATGGGACAAGTTTGGGAATTGATCCCGATCAGTTTGACGCCACGCAGGATGAAAGGAAATACCGTCAGGGGAAGATCCGGTGACGCCACCATGCCGCATGTCGTCACTGTTCCCCCGGGATGGGTGGACTTGATGGCGGTAGCAAGAATGTTTCCGCCCACGGTATCTACCACACCGGACCAGGCGCTTTTCAGAAGGGGGCGCCGGCTCTCGTCGCTGACTTCTTCCCGTGCCACGACCCGCTTGGCGCCAAGATCCATGAGGAAATCTGCGGCATCGGGTTTGCCGCTGACCGCCACGACATCGTAACCCAGCTTGCTCAAGATAGCCGTGGTTATACTGCCCACACCACCGGTGGCACCGGTTACCAAAACCTCTCCGTCCTCTGGTTTTACCGTGTGGGTTAAAGAAAACACAGACATACCCGCTGTAAAGCCGGCTGTTCCGTAAATCATACTTTCTTTCAGCGTCAGGCCCTGAGGTAGCTGGACGACCCAGTTTGAAGGTATGCGGATAAACTGGCCGAAGCCTCCCGGTGTATTCATACCAAGATCATAGCTCGTTACAATAACGGCATCACCGGTTTGAAAAGCCTTGTTGCTGCTTTCTTCCACCGTGCCTGCGGCATCGATGCCTGGAGTGTGGGGATATTTTCTGGTAACACCCCGGTTGCCGATGGCCGAAAGGGCGTCTTTGTAGTTCAGGGAGGAATAGGAAACACGCACCAGGACATCCCCATCCGGCAGGTCGGGAATAGATTTATCTTTGATATTGCGAACAAACTGATTGTCACGGGTTTCTTCGACGATCATTGCACGGAAGGTTAGGTTATTCATATTTTCCTCGAAGCTATAGTATTTCATCACTCATTATATATACATTAAAATTAACGCAAATAACGTACCAATTTGTAGCTTTGGTGTGATCTGGGGCGTGCAAAAGAGTTTGCTGGTTATCCGCAAAGCTCAAGTTCTGATGTTTGCCGGTCTTCGGAAATCCGTTTTAAAGTCAGCCAAAACTCGCTCCTAAGGCTCCATAAGACCCGCCGCTGCCAGCTTTATTAAAATAAGTTTTATGATAGTGAGCAGTTATATGTCTATGACCATTGTAGTGAAGCGGCGGCCCTAACGGAGCCTAACGAGCTCAAACAGTTGCCCGACTTTAAAACGAATTCCCGAAGGCCTCTGTTCGTTATGTAACTTGGGCTTTATAGATAAGCGCAAAGAGTTATTCTGGTATTGCAAAGCGAATGCCCTTGATGTCTCTGGTTCAATCCTTACATTATGAGACACAATTGTCTCGTGATACAAGGAATGCCGTATCTTAAACCTTGAATTGAGCGATTTTTATCTCGATCTACACCCATTAATTACAGTGTGGAATAATAAATTCGTTTTATGAATCTATTCGCATGTTGCGGAGAGTCTGTTGGCATGCTTTTAGCATTATATGGTCTTATTATAGGGCTTGTGATGATCGTGCCGGTGGATGCCCTCTAACAATTGAATGCGGTTTTATGGAGACAGCACCATGACCTTAGAAGAAATTAAAAAAAACAGAGAACTTATCAACGTTATTGATTGGGACATGACGCCTGAAGAAGCAGTGCGCTTGTATCTTGAGTGGGGTAATAACTGGGCTAGAAGCAATTACGTTGTTCGCTCCAAGGATGATGTGACCCACTATTTTGTCGTGAATACATGGAAAAAAGATCCTATCATTTTCTTGATTCGTCGGAATTCTGAGAATGCCGACGAATTGGCTGAATTCACGATGCCTCAAGCCTTAAAAGAAAAATATATATCAGAAAATGGACGTTTGAAAGGTGTTTGGGCTGTTTCCGGGGATGTTAAAAAATGGTTGCAGCGTGAACTAAATACAGCG
>JAOZSO010000324.1:0-4604 GCA_029939655.1 Desulfobacterales bacterium | reverse complement strand
TGAGATGACCGAAGCGGACAAAACCTTCGAATGTGAAAAATGCTATATGGGTGAAGGAACCCCCACTGTCGAAGATTTCTGGAAAATTGCCAAAGAAGATCACCCCGGTGTTCAGATGGTTATGGACCAGAAAGCGGTCAACCTGGCGGGCCCGATCAAGGTGTTGAGTGAAGCAGAATACCCCACCCAATATGCCGGTGTGTATGTGCGCCCCGAAGAGTCCCGGAAGATGTTCGAAGAAAGAGGATGGAGTGAAGTTGCTGCCCTGCAGTTACGAAATCCCATGCACCGTTCCCATGAATACTTGTGTAAAATCGCTATCGAGGTATGTGACGGTGTCTACATTCACTCTCTGGTGGGAAATTTAAAACCGGGTGACATCCCCGCCGACGTGCGTGTCAAGTGCATCGACGCACTGGTCAAGAACTACTTCGTCGAGAAAAACGTCATACAGGGGGGATATCCCCTGGATATGCGTTATGCCGGCCCGCGAGAAGGCCTGCTGCACGCAACCTTCCGCCAGAACTATGGCTGTTCCAAGATGATTATCGGCCGCGACCACGCCGGTGTGGGTGACTTCTACGGTATGTTCGAAGCCCAGACGATTTTCGACAAGATACCGACACCCGAGGGTGAAGGCAAGGCCTTGCTCTGCACCCCGCTCAAGATCGACTGGACCTTCTATTGCTTCAAATGTGACGGTATGGCATCCATGAGAACCTGTCCCCATGGCAAGGAAGACCGCGTCCTGCTGTCCGGAACCATGCTGAGAAAGATGCTTTCCGAGGGTAAGGAGCTGCCGGATCACTTCGGCCGTGACGAAGTTGTGGAGATTCTCAGAGAGTACTACGAGGGATTGGAAGAAAAGGTGGAAATTAAAACCCACAAGGCCGCAACTGGAGACTAAATTCGCTGTGCGAATTTAGGTGTCGCGGCTTCGCCGCTCTTAAACATAAAAAAGGGGGAAACTGAAATAGTTTCCCCCTTTTTTATATTGAAATGTTTAGCGGCATAGCCGCCAAGTCGAAAATAAAATCGCCCCGGCGATTTTATTTTCGACCGATGTACTCGTTATAGGCCATGGCCGCGGTTCGATACACCAGGTGAGCCAGTTTGGAGTATGGAATAAAGAAGAAAAGACTCCAGACAAACATGAGATGGATGTAATAGATCGTATAGGAAAGTCCGCCCATCCCCATCAGGCGTGTCACCTGTGCCAACATACCGGTGAGACCCAGCGTCAGGGCCCAACCTACCAGCCACCAGTCTTTGTAAACCGATACCTGGTCTTTTTTGGACAACCGGCTGCGGATCATCAGGAGACTGCCGATGATCAGAGCCACACCGCTCACATTGCCGAGCCATTTGACCGGATTCATCTGGCTATAGGGCCCGTGTATCTGGAGCCCGTATATCGACACGAAAAAAATACTGGTCACGATAAACAGCCCGATAAATCCAAACAAGACCATCATGTGCGATGTGGCGCGGTCCTTGTTTTCACTGCACTCATTAAATTTGTCATGCTTTATAATGGTCGGGATCACCCGGACCAATCCCATAATCATGCCTTTTGGATCGATTTTCTCGATATCGGTTTTACCCTCCTGTAACGCATTCTGATGCATATCGTTCAGAAACCGTTTCAATCCTATGGCGAAGTTGATAACCGCCCAGGCTGCCGCGGGCAGCATCACCATATCCACCAGCCAGGTGGAGAAAAAGTGACCATGAACGATCCTGTCTCCGCCCGGATTAAAGTTTAAAAAGCCCGTGACAAGCCCCAACACCAGAAACAGAAGCGCTGGAATTCCCAGGACAATCGGCAGCTTTTTGGGGTCGTTGATGAGTTTGCCCATGGCCTTCACCGGACCATACTCGGTAACTGCATAGGCCCGGATTGCTGCCAGTACATCCCCGGGTTTCGCTCCGCGCGGACAAAGGGTGGTGCAATCCCCGCAGTTGTGACAAAGCCAGACATCGCCGTTTCCCACCAGTTTCTCTTTGAGTCCCCAGGAAGCTGCGATCATTTCCTTCCTGGGAAATGGTTTGTTGTCGGGTGAAATCGGGCACGCTACCGAGCAGGTCGCACACTGAAAACATTTTTTCAGATCGCCGCCGCCAAGCCCTTTAACCTCATTAATAAAGCCTATATCAGGCTCAATAACATATGCATCCGCCATATGAGTTCCTCCTCTTTCGATGACGTGTTCACATTCGCCAAACATTGAACGCAAACCATCCAGGTTAAAAGCCCTTGAACGGGTTCGGGCCAAGATCTTCGATCATTTCTGCAAAATCATTCACGATCTGTGGAATCTTGTCGTATTCATCGATAGCTATCTGGTACTGCGCCACACGTTCCTCCTCCAGGGCCAGACTCGACAGGGCCTCACCGATCTTCTTCATACGGACTTCCGCCAGTTCGCTTCCCTTGATAAAATGGCACTGGTAATCATCACCATGTTTGCACCCGAGAAGGAAGACACCGTCCATGCCCTGTGACAGGGCATCCTTTATCCAGATAACATTTACGGATCCCAGACACCGAACCGGGATAAATCGGACCTCTGCTGAATAAGACATCCTGTTGAGCCCGACAATATCCAGGGCCGGATAGGCATCGTTTTCACAAACAAGCCCCAGTATTCTCATGGGAGGTTCATCGTAATCATCTTCGGAAGGTACTTGAATGGATTTGACCATGGAACCGACGCTGTCGATATTATAATCGGCAAACCCGATGATCCGCTCCGGACAAGCCCCCATACAGGTACCACATCGTCGACAACGGGTCGGGTTCGGCTTGGGGGTTCCTTTTTCATCATCGTCCAGCGCACCAAAAGGACATTCTTCGGTACAGCGCTTGCACTGGGTACAGCGCTGGAAAAAGAAGTCCGGAAAGGTCATGTCCCCCGATCTTGGATGGACAGAAACGCCCCTGTTGGCCGATTCAATGCATTGAATGGCCTTTAAGGCCGCGCCCGAAGCATCTTCCATGGACTCTTCCACGGTAAGCGAGCGTCGGATGCCGCCGGCGGCATAAATACCGGTCCGCTGGGTCTCGTACGGGAAACAAATGAAGTTCGAATCCGCATAGTCCTGGAACAAAGCATTATCCCTGAAGCCTGGTCCCTGACGATAGGCCAGATTGACCACCGGGTCGTCTTTGGTGACCGGTACCATACCCGTGCCGAGAACAACCATGTCCGCCTTGACCTGCACCTTGTCTCCCAGGAGGGTATTTTCAGCCTCGACAATAAGGCCGGTACCGTTTTTGGAGACGTGCGTCACTTCACCCTTTGTCAAAAAAATACCGGGATCCTGCTGTATGCTCTTGTAAAAATTCTCGCTAAGACCGGGCGTCCGCATGTGCTGGTAAAACAGAAACGCTTTGCCTTCGGGAAAGTCTTCCCGGACATATTTGGCCTGTTTTAACGCCACCAGGCTTGTGACCGACCCTGCATATTCAAAATCGCTGTCATCATCGCCGGCCCCCGGGCTCTGGATAAAGACCACCGACGAGGCTTCCTTACCGTCCGAAGGTCTGACGATTTTACCCTTTTTGGCTATCTCTTCAAATTGGGCATTGGTCACAACGTCCGGCAATTCTCCATATCCCAGATGGGCGAACTCGCCTTCTTCGGGCTCATAAGGCCGCCAGCCTGCCGCCAGAATCACGGCGCCAAAAGCTTCGCCATCCGGATCAATGGTCAGGATGTCGTTCCTACCCTCATTGTACTCCATGAATTTTTCGTGCAGTTGCTCTGCATTCAGGTCTTTGCCTTTATCATCCACTTTCATCTCGTCCGGTAGCGGATAGGGAACATCGAATTCTATTTTCTCACCCGGTTTTTTCAAGGTGACGATAAAATTTCCCGGTTCGCCGGCAATACGAGCCGCCATTGTCTCCGTCTTCACCGTGATGCCGGATGTGGATTCCACTTCCTGTATCATCTGTGCTACAGCCGGTGAGATCAATTCTTCGTATGGACTTTTCAAGGGCAGTTGTTTACGCCAGTTATTGGCATTTCCTCCCAACACCGCTTCTTTTTCGATAACAGTGACATCATAGCCCGTTTTGGCCGCATCGAGAGCCGCCGACATGCCGGTGACACCACCCCCGATCACCAGGATTTTACGGCTGAAATTGTCCAGCTTGTAAGGCTCCGGCAGGTCAATTTTTTCGACTTTCGCCATTC
This sequence comes from Desulfobacterales bacterium, assembly GCA_029939655.1. Classification (GTDB taxonomy): domain Bacteria; phylum Desulfobacterota; class Desulfobacteria; order Desulfobacterales; family B30-G6; genus B30-G6. The sequence continues at coordinate 402 of JAOZSO010000324.1, read as the reverse complement.
CCATACGGATGTAGTCCTGGGCCAGCATCTCCAGCCGGTCGAAGTGTTCCTCATCTCCCTTTTGATCTTCGGTCAATGCCGGAAAATCAGAGCGGGGATGTGACCACACCACCTGTTCCCGTAAATTTACCCGATCCACAATACAGCCGTCGAACCGGAATACGTCAAAATTCACCCGCCGCGAACATGCTGCAATAACGAGTGTATTGGTACCTTCCTCGATATCCTTCTTAAGAAGGGCAACACCGTCTTTACCACAGAGAACGGGGTGCGTTTTTACCGGAACACCCTCTTCCTCTGGAATTTCACACAGTGCTTTCATGTCCAGGGCATCTCCGATGCCACAACCTTCACATATATACACACCATACTTTTTATCCATGGATACCCTCCTACCTGTTC
>JAOZSO010000323.1:0-4609 GCA_029939655.1 Desulfobacterales bacterium | reverse complement strand
CCTCCTTAATAAAATCGTTATACGATTTTATTTGTCGCGGCTTCGCCGCTATTAAATTTCACCAATTACCCTTTAAACATTATGTTCAACTAAACGCCTTATAAAAAGGCTATCAATCCATGGCTTCGTAAAAGATTCAAGTTCAAGGCGACGCGATTTTCGTGTTGCTGAGGCGTACTGTATGTACGTCGAAGCAACAGCGAAATGTAGCGCAACGCAGAAATTGGATCTTTTACGATGCCATTAAATCTAAACTACAAATATTAACACAAGCGACACCACCATGGCATAGATGGCTGTCGATTGAGAAACCGCCTGTCCCACCAGCATAATCCGCATGAGCTCACCGGCATTCTCCACATTACGAGCGACCCACCGGACCGCTCCTTCAGCAGCCTTACCGTTGCCGATACCCGGTCCGATACCACCGAATCCCATACAGACACCTGCACCCAGAAGGGCCATGGCTGCTTGCAACGTGTACGATTCAGGAAACGATTTGAAAATGAGTATAAAACTGACCAGCAATCCAAAAATGGAGGGTGTTTGAGCAACGGCTTGTCCCACCAGCATTACGGTGGTTACATTACCCACCGATTCGGGCTGCCGGGCAATCCCTTCACAGCTGGCGCCGGCTGCCAGTCCTCCGCCGTAACCGGACCCAATCGCTGCAAGGCCGGTGCTCAGTCCCGCGCCTATAATAGCCGCCCATGTCGGGGCAAGCGGCAGATGGCTGAAATCCATAAATATCAGCATCAATGCGATAACCATGGAAAAAATGGCGGGCGTCTGGCATACTGCGGAGCCGATCAGCATGCCGGTTGTCAGGCGGGATGCCGCAGCCGGCTGACGCGAAATACCCAAACATGCCTGACCGCCTGGAAAGCCAGAGCCCACACCCGAACCTATCGCACCAAATCCCATACAAAGCCCTGCACTAAACAGGGCAGCTCCCTTTAGCAGGTTGTCCGTCGGGACATCCAGAAAAAGCATCAATATCGCAACCACCAGGGCAAAGATGGATGCAGATTCTGCAACCGCCTGTCCCACCAGCATATTCTTAAAAATATCGCCGGAGATATCAGGGTTCCTGGAAATAGCGGTGTTTGCTTCACTGGCCGTATACCCCTCTCCAATGGCTGCACCAATCGCACCCAGCCCCATGGCAACACCGGCGCCGGTGAATGCGGAAAGTGTGATAATCGTATGGACATCTATAATCATGTTCTACTTTACCTGGACCGAAATATAGACAACCGTCAGCATGGTGAAAACAAAAGCCTGTATCGTCCCCACAAAAAGACCGAAAAATGCGTTGAGCAAGGGCGGAAGGAGCACACTGTACGTGAGGTAAGAGACCACCAGGATAATGATCGATCCCCCCATGATGTTTCCAAAAAGCCGAAAAGAGATGGAAACAATCTTGGCCAGCTCACCAATGACATTCAGCGGCATCATAAAAAACATCGGCTCAAAGTATTCTTTGGCATAAGCTTTAAAACCTTTCGATTTTATGCCTGCCGCATGGGCAATGACAAATCCCATGATACCAAGGCTGAGGGGTGTATTCAGATCTTTTGTGGGCTCCTCCAAATAGGGAATAATACCAAGCCAGTTCGCCAGCACAAGAAACATGAAAAGCGCACAAATCAGAGGCCCATATGTTTTTGCCATCTTCTTGTCAAGCGCATCTTCGGTGATCTGATAAAACTGGGTGATAAAAAGTTCTCCAACGACCTGCATAGCCCTTGGGTAGATGGCCCTCTTGCGTGTGGACAAAAAGCCCATAAGGATCAACAGAAAAAAAACAATCCACGTCATGAGGATGACTTCCAGATTTATCGTGATGTCATGCCCGTAAAACGGTATGATCAGTTGATGTATTCTACCCAGTTCTCCCATAGCAGTCCTGTTTTTACGTCCGTTCCATCCCCTCGGGATAAATTAACCTGAGGAAATGGTCTCCCATGATCATGATCTGCACCATAAAAATTCCGATAGTTGCAGCAACAAAATTCAAGCTCGAAAGTTTCAGCGACAAGATAAGAGGCGTCGATAACAACAGAAACCGGAACAGCATCGAAACAAATGAGAACAAAACAGATCTTTTACGGGATGTCGAGATGATCATCGGCAAAATCTCACCCATCAGAATAAAATTGATGACACTGAAAATAGAACCGAGCACCAAGCCCTTGGCAATCGGCTTTTGTCCCACCAGGATGAAAACCATACCGGCAATAACAGCTGTGACCATTGCCCTGGATCCGAATTTCTTCTGTATTTGATGAATAGGTTCCATTCCTACCTTTTTTGCCAACCCTCCTCCATCAAGATCTCGGCACATCTCTTCGGGAAAAATCGTTCAGCTCAGGTTTATTTTTTCGGCTCGACGATATCCATAATCTGACGATAGACGACATTTGCTCCGCCTGCAATCCCCAGAAGAATAAATACGACCGTAAACAGCCCTCGAATGCCAAGCCACCGGTCAAGGGTCAGGCCGATAAAAAAACAGAAGCCGAGACACCCTGCCATGGTCAGTCCTATCTGCAAGACAACGGAAAGATTTTCTGCCCAGGCACGATGCTTTTTATAATCAAGGTTCACGTAATCCACCGGCACTTAAAGATACAGATGCTCCGGGAACAAAAAAGCAAGCCTTCTTCGTTAACATACACATCTGAAATTGCAATGATTATTTTTTTCAATTTTTGGATCGTCCGTTGAAATATGTTGAAACTTGGTATAGGGTGTGCTTTCAATATTTCGTTTCCGCCTAATAATTATGACGGTACCATGGATACCCTATGTGCCTGAAAGTCGGTGATCCACCGATTTTCAGATCATTTTGAAGAACCCCGCAGCAAGACTTGTCGAGTCGCTGCGAAGAATATTCTGCCGTGCGGCAGTGCTTCGCATCGACCGTAAGGAATTCTGTCTAATTAAGATTCGCTCGCTGTTGCGGTTCAAAAAAGGTACTATAAGAAAAGGTGCTTGTAAATGCGTTTCCCAAAAATAATGGCCGTCCTTTTTTTCTTGTCCTGTGCCTTGTTTTGGTCGGCGCCTGTATCCGCCGGAACCCACGCACCTGACACCACCGGTGCCGGTCATACCGCCGAGAGCCCAGACAACCCTGCTGCTGATCAGTCAACCGAAACATCGGCACATGGAAGCGGGCACGCCAACCTGGGAGAAATTCTGCCCCTTTGGAGCTGCATCCCTTTTGCATGCATGCTGCTTTCCATCGCCCTTATGCCCCTTCTTATACCGAATTTCTGGCACCATCATTTCGGTAAGGTCTCCGCTTTTTGGGCGGCCGCTCTGGGTATCCCCTTTTTATGGGTATTTAAAGGGGGCGCACTATACGAAATCCTGCATATCATCCTGGTAGATTATGTGCCGTTTATCATCCTCCTCTGGTCACTTTATACGGTTTCAGGTGGCATTCTATTGCGGGGCTCCCTGCGGGGGACACCGGTCGTGAATACCATCATACTGATTATTGGCGTCATCCTGGCTTCCTGGATGGGAACTACCGGGGCGGCCATGCTTTTGATACGCCCGTTCCTGAGGGCCAACAACTATCGAAAGAACAGAACCTTCATGGTGGTTTTTTTCATTTTCCTGGTTGCCAATGTCGGCGGCTCTCTCACGCCCCTGGGCGATCCCCCCTTGTTTCTAGGCTATCTCCATGGCGTCACATTCTTCTGGACGTTTAAAATCATGCCCCACATGCTGATGGTGTCTGTTCTGCTTCTGATCATTTATTTCTTTCTGGACACTTATCATTACCGCAAAGAAGACGTTTCCGTTCCCAAGGAAGAAGCAAAAGAACCCTTTAAGATCGAGGGAACCTACAACTTTCTATTTCTTGGTGGTGTGGTGGGCGCCGTCCTGATGAGCGGCATGGTTGATATGGGAGAAATCAACATCCTGGGAATTCACCGGGCAATTCAGGACTGGCTCCGAGACGGCATTCTGGTCCTGCTGGGTATAGCCTCCCTCATAGCGACCCCCATTAAGCTCAGAGAAGATAATGAGTTTACCTGGTTTCCCATCATTGAGGTGGCGTCTCTCTTTATCGGTATTTTTGTTACCATGATACCGTGCCTGCTGATACTGAAGGCAGGTGCCCATGGAGACTTGGCATTTCTGATCAACATGGTGGAAAAACCCTATCATTACTTCTGGATTACAGGCGCCCTGTCCAGTTTTCTGGACAATGCACCCACCTATCTCACCTTTTTCAACACGGCACTGGGGAGTTTCTATTCCGGCCTCACCGAGGCTCAAGCCGTGCCCCTGCTGATGACCGAGAACGCCATTTATTTAAAAGCCATCTCAACCGGAGCGGTTTTCTTTGGCGCATGCAGCTATATCGGCAACGCACCCAATTTCATGGTCCGTTCGATTGCGGAAGAATCCGGAACACCCATGCCGAGTTTCTTTGGCTATATATTGAAATATTCCATGATCTTTCTTATTCCCACATTTGCCATCGTCTCCCTTATTTTCTTTTGAAAAGGAGTTGGTCCATGATTTTCAAAAAGATATTGTTTCACACACATTTCAGAGAGCTGGCACTCAACTCCTTGAAGACCATTAT
>JAOZSO010000322.1:0-4616 GCA_029939655.1 Desulfobacterales bacterium | reverse complement strand
TGCATCAAACCCACGGAGGTGCGGTTGTAGGACAGAAGGTAAGTCACTTTCCTCTCCTTCACCCTAAATTGCCTGAAACAGCTTTCCTGCCATGCTGTGGAGAGGACGATCAGCCGGTAGAGATCGTGGTATCTCTCCTCGATCTTGCTGTTATTCAAAGTACCATCAGCGGCTTCCCTAAGAAGAACTTTGACACGCTCAACGTACGTTTCAAAATTTTTCTTCGAGAAGACCCACGGTTTAATATCCTTGAACGTGAGTGTCGGCTTATCCGATTTTGCCCAAGCCGGCTTAAATAAAAAGGACATTATCAGCTTCTTAAAACTGGAATCATCATCTTCCATGAAATCGACTTCCTCTCCCCCAATCTCTAATTCCTCCATATTGGTGACTGGATCTGATGTTTCCGGTTGTGCACCAAGACCAAGAACCCTCCTAAGGTCCGGATTCACACCAAGGCGATATTCTAGGGTCAATGATTCATCTTCCGCTACCAGCCGCGCCAGACGGATTAAACCGTTACGGCTGATCTCTATCCCCATGGTAGGGCTGATTTTATCTAAAGCCGATAAAGCGTCGGCGGCTGTAAAAAAAGCCAGGTAGCCGAAGAGAGGCATAGAGGGGTCATCACCCAGCTGTTTTCTGAAAATGGGTGACAATTTTTTCCATGTCAATATGAATTGCTCCCTGACAAAATCCCTTTCCACAGATCCATCCAACAAGTCAGAGACAAATCGATGCCGGGTTTCCAGTAGTGTCTCCAGAAGAATCTGACGATCAGCTTCAGATAAAGACTCTTTTGAGAGAGACGTAATCATATGCATTAGAAAAGCGTCCCACGCTTCCCAGGTATCAATAAATACTTCCAAGTCCTCTGTAGATATCCGCTCTTTTTCAATGTCTTTATCCTCTTCATAGGTTTCCGCAACCTCCGTAAGAATACCGATTTGTAATTCTCCAGGAGATGTATCAATTATCCCAGGCCTCATACTTTCCAACATTCTTTGTACAGGGTCTTGAAAATCAATGGGAAATAGTTCCACCAAGATTGACTTTAGCTCCAAAATTGGCGGGGCAAGATTGATAGTAATACCTTCTAAATATTCGTGAACATGGGTTTCGACAAGATCCCAGGCAATTCCGGTAATTTTTGATGACCTATGGTGTTTGTCATATAGAGTAGAATCAACAGTGTGAAAAGACAGATTCCATTTACTATCAACTATCGGTTTTTGAATCAAAGCGAGGTACCCTTCCCATTCAATAGGCATTACGCAATTGTTCAAAATGTAGGTGCCGGCCACGACATGAACTTTCGTTTCAAACAGAATTCGCGAGCTTTCTTCCCTGACGCTGGGTTCTGAAATCGTGATTTTCATGCAACCATCATTTTCATTCAGCAATATAGCGGTCTGGCCCTGATCTGTGTAAGCCGTCTTGATAACGATTGATTTGAGCAGCTGATAGTCGATTGATAGAGGCAAAGAGACGGTTTCAGTGGAAGCTTGTGCCTGTAACGAAGAGAAAAATACAGGTACAGCTAAAAGGAGCAGGGCCTTGATCAGAATTCCAGATATAATTTTATGAATAGGACAATTAATCACTACCCGTGCATGTCGATTTAAAATGCTATCCCTCCAATTCCTCTTTAACAGCCAGCCCTATCTTCTCTATGGTATAAGGCTTTTTTATGTATTTCCCTGCTCCTAATTTCTGGGCTGACTTCACATCCTCAGTTTCAGCAAACCCACTGGCTATAATGGCCTTCTGTCCGGGATGGATCTTTATTATCTCTTCATAAGTCTCATATCCGTTTATGCCTTTCGCCATAATCATATCAAGCACGATTAGATCGACAGGCCGTTCCTTCACATATTCAATCGCCTCCTGTCCACTCGAAACCGCTTCAGCAGTATACCCCAAACTGGTCAACAACCCGCATGCGATATCTCTTTGATTCTCCTCATCGTCAACAACCAGAATTTTTTCACCATGCCCAAGATAGTCTTTCAGGGAAATTTTTTCTTTCTCAGCATTCACTGCCTCTCTTGTCACCGGAAAATACAGCTCAAATATCGTGCCGTTTTCATTGCTTTTTACATTTATGTACCCTTCATGATCTTGGACCGTGTTCCAGACAACGGTCAAACCCAAGCCTGTACCACTTCTTCCCATTACTTTCTTGGTATAAAACGGTTCAAATACCCTCTCAAGATCTTCGGAAGATATTCCCAAACCATCATCAGATACACTCAGTACAGCGTATTCGCCAATGCATATGTCTTCATAACCTTTCAAAGGTTCGTCCAAATACCGGTTAGCGGTGGATATGATAACTGTGCCGCTACCCTCAATGGCCTCCGAGGCGTTCGCAACTAAATTCATCATGCTCTTCTGTATATGGATGGAAGAACAGTTTACATTCAATAGACCGGAATCAAACTCAGTTTTGAAAATGACAGATGGGCACATTTCAGTCACCTTTTTGTGCTCAAAAGAACCCAGGTATTCTTCAATTAGTACATTCAAGCTCCTGACCTCTTTACCGGCAGCTATCCCTCTGGCTACTGTCAGCAAATCTGAGACCACATCGGCAGCTCTCAGTCCGGACTCTTTTATTGTCTTGATAGGCTTTCTCAGTGGGCTGTTTTCGGGTAGAGTCATCAAAAGCAGTTCCGGGTAACTTACAATCCCTGAGAGGATATTATTCAAATCGTGGGCAATACCACCTGCCATAAGGCCCAAGGATTCCATTTTTTTCGATCTTGCAAGTTTTTCTTCACTCTCCCTGAGTTTCTTTTCTGCCTGCTTGCGCTCGGTGGTATCGCGAGCAAAGACAGCCACCTTTTCCACACGATCTCCGTCTCCGAAAACCGGGTAAGCGCTTTGCTCGAAAAATAATTCTTCCCGGCTGTCCTCAAAAGTGACGGGATTGCCCGAGACGAAAACTTCTTCCCACTTTCGCCTTCGTTTTTCAGCCACCTCGGGCGAGAAAAAATCGTATATACAATGCCCGATGAAGTCCTCTTTCTTGGTTTTCAACCGCTCGCAGGTCGTCCGGTTAGCTGTAATGACCATGCCCTGGCGATCTATAAGGACTATGGTCTCGAGTGAGGCATCCAGGATTCCCCTCATGTCATCCTGTTTTTTTTTCAATGCCTTCTCTGCCCGCTTACGGTCGTTGATGTCTCTTCCCACACCTATAATTGCTACGACATTCTTGTTTTCATCCAGCACTGCTGTGTCCATCCAGGCAAGCCATCTCCAGCCATCTTTTGTCATGGCTCGTTGTTCCACGAAAGCTGTATATGGCGGATGATAGAGGGCTTCCATTGCCTTTGCCGTTATTTCCTGATCATCTTTGTGAACAAGAGGCATGAATTTCTTGTCAAGTAATTCTTCCTGTGTCTTTCCAAACATTTCACAATAAGATGGGCTTATGAATTGAAATTTTCCTTCAACGTCAACTTTGACCACCAAGTCTGTCTGATTCTCTATTAGCAGGCGGTACTTTTCCTCGCTCTCCCTCAGTGCCACTTCCATCTGCTTGCGTTTGGTGATGTCCTCCCCTATACAGAGCATCAAATGATTTGTCCCATCTGCGTCATCATACATACCCGTTGTCTGCCATGAAATAAATTTCTCGTCACCATTTTTTGCTCGGATCGGGTTGACATAAGAGTGAGATTTAGCCCCCCATGCATCTCTCCAGACCTTGTCCATCTCATCGTAGATATCAGGCTTAAAGAATATCTTAAACCAATCGCTGCCAATGATTTCTTTACTCTTGAAACCTGTTATTATTTCTGCACCCTTGTTGAAAATTCTAATTTTATGATTTTTATCAAGACCTACAATTAATGCTCTACTTGTTTTGATTATCTTTTCGCTAAATTCCCTCTGTTCCTTAAAAGCTTCAAAGGCCTGCTTGCGCTCGGTTATATCCATAATGTTGCCAACAACTCTGACAACTTTATCGCCATCCAGGACCGGCTCTGCAACAGTTCGAATCCATTTCCGGCGACCCATTGCGGTAGTGAATTGGAATTCAAGATCGTATGCATTCCCTTTCTCAGAGCAGTTTCTAAAAGCTTCCAGAATAAACGGACGATCCTCTGGGTCATAACATTCAATACTCTGCTCGATATGTTTCGGTGACCCTGGTGTGAATTCGCTCGGCTGTAAATCGTGGATTCGATAAACCTCATCTGTCCAAAACATGGCTTGTTTCTCCACATCCCATTCCCAGCCACCAACTTTGGCTAGTTGGTTGGTGGCATTCAGAAGTGTTTTTCTTCGCCGCAACGTTTTCTCTGTCCGTTTGTACTCAGACTCGGCTTTTTCTAATTTCTTAATCCGTTGCTCTAATTCTTCATAGGTAGGTTTTTCAGACATGATTTTTACCTGTGTGTTCTCGATCTTTTGACACATTACGCTAAAAACTCTCGACCACATGAATAGTGAACCTAAATTGAGCGATTGTCGAGGTTGACGCAGCTACAAGGAAGATGCTGTTCCGCTATAGTGAACTATGCGGTATGGCATCTGACGCCGTAGATGTGGTAAGATCGGCAATCCCAACGGGTTTCAAATTTTAAGAATTTAAATGAATCAAA
>JAOZSO010000321.1:0-4617 GCA_029939655.1 Desulfobacterales bacterium | reverse complement strand
ATACCTTCGAAAATATTGCCAGAAATCTATTATTCCAGCAAGAAAAAAAGTTGTGATACCATCAATTCATTGACGGTTATGCACGTTCTGCACGAACGTAGAACAAACAAGGCCTACTTTTAAGACCTGTGATAGCATTCATTAAGGTCAAATTATCAGTCTGTCTCTAAACCTTTGATATGTCTGACACCTTATGTTTTGTGGATAGATCTGAAAACAAAAAGAGGGGAATGGAATCAGCATTCTGCAATTTTTAAATGTACACTTCCGGTCAACCATGATAGCCGGATGTTACGATCAATTGACAGGGATCAATAAAAATTTGGATGAGCAGCCGATTCCTACTCTTGCTCATCTGAAGCAGGAGGTGGCGCTTTCTTTTTTTCTTTCTTTTTTTCTTTCTTTTCCTTCTTTGCGGGAGCACCCTTGGCGATCTTTGCCGACGGCTTATCAGGGGTATTTTTTTTGGCACCCAGTTTTTCTGTTTTGGTTTGGACTTTATCAGCGTTTAACTTCTCCTGGGCGGCAATACAGGCCAGGCGGTAATTTGCTTTGCGGATGTCGGCCCTCATTTTTTTGATAAAGCTGTCGCGTTTAATCGCGACGGCGTCCAAACCTTTCTCTTTGAGAGAAGACATACGGGTTACAAGTTTATCACCGGCGACTTTCTTATGACCTTCTAAAAATCCCTTTCTTTTGAGACTCATAGTAAATTTTCCTCCTGCTTCATAGTATAAGCTTTTTTACATATCGAGAACGGTATTCCACTATAAATCGTAGCAGCTGTCAAATAGAATATAATAAAAAAAGGGACGCAGTTTATTTTTGCAGTTTACGGCTTTTTATTGCTAAGCGGTACGCCCCCAGGTTTCTAACAATTCATACTCGTAAACAACACTCCATGTAGAAACTGATCGTTTAAGATATCTCTTCAAACCTTCAGGATATCAGCCGGCCTCATAACCTTCGATATGTCTGACTGCTTTTTTCCTTTGGATTTTCAGTTTATTATCTCATGGAAACCAGATCTGACTCAACTTGGTCTGGAAGTTAGATAAAAGGCTTTTAGCTTGAAAAAGATAGACCAAATCGTGTAATGCAGATATTGAATAAATGCTGACAGTTGTTCCTTCGGTGCATTCGACGTGTTAGCAGAAAGGAGCTTGAAATGAAAATAGAGATCAGGAAGCCTAATATGGAAGACACACAGTTCCGCCAACTCCTTAATAGGTTCGGATTCTCCTGGGCTGGTTACCGCAAGGTCAGGAAAGGAGTAAAGAAACACCTTGCACGTCACATGCATGAGATTATGGGAGGCCCTGCGAAACTCTTATACCGATATCTCTGATATCTGCATCCTGGCCACGGACATGAGTCCAGAATATCTGGATAGGGCAAAAACCGCCGTCTACCCTCGCAGCAGCAAGAGAGAAGCAATAGATTACCAAATCATACTTAGGAGAAGCCATGGCTTTTTACATTGTCCAACACGGCATAAGCTTAACCAAAGATCTTGATCCTGAAAAAGGCCTTTCACCTCAAGGCATCGAGGAGGTGAAAAAAATCGCCCAAGTCGCTCAACAATATGGGGTGAAAGTCGCAAAGATCGAGCATAGTGGGAAAAAACGGGCCCGACAGACAGCAAAACTTCTGGCTACATTCCTGATGCCGGTGCTTGGATTGCAGGAGGTAGTAAGTATCAACCCGCTGGATGATATTACAGCTTTTGCATCCCAAGTGGATTATAAGGCTAATACAATGGTGGTGGGGCACCTGCCCTTTTTAGAACGACTGATTTCCTTTCTCATAACCGGTCGGCAAAGCCCGACCGTATTCAAGCTCCAAAATGGTGGCATTCTATGCCTTGACCAAATTGAGAATTCGGACTCACCGGCCATCAAATGGGCCTTAATGCCATGCGTGAAATAAGGGAATCAATCCTTTCGGCAATAACAAAATCGATCCCGTGTTCGACTCAGGTCATAAAAAAGTCAGCGGTGTTGATGAGACCTGAAATCGGAAGAACCGGGTGGCCGTCATGGTCGGTTGTGACACGTTCGGGCCACTCAAATTCAGGGTCCATGCTTTTATAATAATCGCGCGTGTAGGGCAGTAACGTTAAACGCATCTGTCCGTTGTCTGTCAAAATTTTTGACGTCAAACCAAAATCGACGTCCCCCAGCTCCGTCAATACCACATATCGTGGTATTTCTCTGCCGCTTCCATCCCTTCGAACCCGGGTGGCGATATCGATGACATCCTGGAGGTCCACGGGATGTTTGGCGCTCCACGCTTCCTGGAGGGGCCATCCCGCCACGTAGATCTGGTGAAATTCGATCCCGATCTGCCTCAACCCAAAAGCCAGACTGTGGATTTTGTCTGCGGTATCGTTGACGGTTGCCAGCAACGGCGTGTTACTGTAGACCGTAATACCTTTGTTGTTCAACGATCTCACCAGTTTTTCGTGGGCCGGTCTGATTTCGTTTGAATGCAGGAATTGGGTCTCGATTTCCAGTCTCATTGGATTGGCCACGGTCAAACGATTGAGGGAACCCAGCAGATCGATAACACCCCGGGTGTAAATCTCCGGGTGGTAGTTGAATTTGAGGCTTCGCAGCCTCACGGCATTTACGTGGTGGATGTTGCCAATTCGGCGGATAAGGGCTTCGATTTGATACAGGCTTTCCATGGCATCCTGCTTGGAGGAAAAGACCACGTCCGTGATTCTATCGTCCCTCCGGATATATTCGAGTTCCTCATCACCTGCTGTCGCATCGATCTCCACACGGGTTTCGTGTGCTCTCGAAAGCTTGTTCGACGGTTTAGAAACGATGGCACAGCCGATTCTCTGGTCTTTCAGGGCTACGGTCTGCAAATCTTTCAGGGCCTCGTGGTCAGTGACTGCGGTTTTGGCGGGACCCGCTTTCCGGGAGCCTATAAATAAACGTTCATCCCCTATCTGAGCCATAAACCGGGCATCCAGCGTACCTTCACTGTTGACCCGGACATTATCGAACTGGTCCATTCTCTCGGCAAAAGCCTTGAAGTATTCCGGCGTGTAGGGTGTCCTGATCCAAATAAAGTGCTCATCTGCCCCATCCCTTTCCACTGCCCACCCGCTGGAATGCCAATCGATTTTCCCAATGGGTGTCGCCGTACAAATTCTGGGGATAATACGATCCGAGAGATGAGCTCGAAGATACCTTGATACCTCTAATCCCTTTGAAATAGGGCTCCAATAAACACTGTTGCCGTGGATTGGGCTGCAGGGGATGTAGATATAGTGGAGTTCCGCGCCGGCCCCTCTCAATAAACTGAAGAGTCTTGTGAGTTCAGGTCCTTCATCATTGCAGCCTTCCAGAAAAGGCGTTTGCACATAAACCGCTATGCCGTTCTTCACAAGCTCGGAAATGAGAGCCAGGCTGTCCAGGGAGATTTCATCCGGATGGATAAAATGGGTGGCGACCTCGAGTCGTTTTCCAGCCTGCTGCAATTCCATATTTTTTATCTTGAGATAGTTGAGCCAGAACGCATCGTTGTCGTAAAAAAGGTGCGGGTAATAGGAAATGGACCGAGTGGCAAGACGCAGGGTCTGAACATGCGGAACTTCTTTCAATCCATCGATGGCACACATCATATTTTTCTTGTTTAGAAACGGGTCCCCGCCGGTGAGGACGATCTCCTTGACAGAGGGTGATTGATCAATATGTTTGACCGCTTTTTTGACATCTGCCTGGGTGGGGTTTGTCTGGTTCCGCGATTCTTTGTGTTTTCGAAAGCAAAAACGGCAGTAGACCGGGCAGCTCATGTTCAGTAAAAAGATAACCCGGTTTTGATACATCTGCTCGAGAAGACCTTGATGAAACTGACCGATCCAGGTGTTGGTCTGACCCACCGTGTCCAGTTCTTCCAAAAAGGGTGCGTATTGATAGGTGATGTTTTTGGATATTCTCATCTGGCGCAACGTGTGCAAAGAGAGACGTACCGGATAGGTGTCCATCACTTTCTGCAGCGCATCGCGCTCGTTTTCAGGTATGGATTCATTGGCCAGTTTTTCATACTGGCTTACATTCCGGGCAGATATGTACCGGTTACCCGGGATGATTTTTTCGAGCACGGAAAGTACCAGAAGGTTGGGCAACACCACGTTGTTGACAATCATGGGAACGGGGTTGGTGCTGGTGGAACGCGCCAGTTTTTCCGTAATCTCAGCAAAAAAACCTTTGGCGTCATTCTTGTATCCGGCGGTCTGCAGCAGTCTTTTAAATTTTGTATTTCCGTCACCGTCACCCACGATGTTATAGAAAGTCTTTCCCAAAAGGTATGCCCCACCGAAATGCGCAAGAAAATCCGTGACGCCGGCCACGAGTTCTGAAAGCGAAACACTTGATGTCTCCCGAGAGTTGACAAATTCTATATGATAGACGGTCTCTTCAATGCCCATGCTCATCTCCTTCAGATAAATCCCATAGTTGCATAAACAACATGGCAAAGTATAGATAATAAATTGTTATTATATACAATACCGTTGCAGTACTGCCATTCTCTGGATATTCCCCCATGTGAATTCTTCCGTCTTCGCTCTTCGAGCTACGACGTGACAAGAAGGATGGCGTC
>JAOZSO010000320.1:0-4618 GCA_029939655.1 Desulfobacterales bacterium | reverse complement strand
GAAATTATTTCTAAATCCCATATTCTTAAAATTTGAAACGCTCATCTTAGGTTTAACTTTAATGATAAAGATAGGGGGTAAATCATGACCAATTTTTTGTTTGTATTAAGTCAGGATGACAATGAGAAGGCTACCAGGTGTTTTCAATTCGCCAAAATTGCTCATTCAAAAGGACATCATGTAGATTTATTTTTCATCGATGGCGGTGTTATGTGGGCAGATCAGGATAGAGAATTAAACATAAAAACAAAGACAGGAGATTGTCCAGCAGATTATTTGCACTACCTGGTAGATAACGAAGTTGCCATAGGAATATGCACCCCCTGTGCCAAAAATCGTGGATTGGATGAAACAAAGTTTTTCAGTAATATGCTGTTGGATGGCGGACCTCATCTGATTGATATGGCGATTGAAGCAAAAGTTTTTAATTTTTAAAATGGTTCAGGGAAAATGCCGGATACAATAATAAACAGCATAGGAATGGAATTTATTTTGATTCCATCGGGTTCGTTCAGAATGGGCGGGGACAAAAGACTTGAACAGGCTGAGGATCATGAAACCCCACGACACATTGTTAAAATCAGTAACGCGTTTTTTATGGGTAAATATGAGGTCACTCAAACGCGGTGGTCTGAGATGATGAATCATAATCCAAGTGAATTTATAGACAACATAAGACCGGTGGAAAGGATTTCATGGAATGATGTGCAAGTGTTTATCCAAAAGCTGAACACGAAAGAAAAAACCGATAAATATCGTCTTCCAACTGAAGCTGAATGGGAATACGCAGCAAGGGCAGATTCAGAAAGTTCTTATACTTTTGGCAGTGATACTAAAATATTAAGCCAATACGCCTGGTACAGAAATAATTCAGGGGGTGAAACCCATCCAGTCGGTCAATTAAATCCGAATGCCTGGGGACTTTATGATATGCATGGAAACGTTCATGAATGGTGTCAGGACTGGTTTGATAGAAAATATTATTCTCAAAGTCCCTCAAATGCTCCTTCAGGCCCGTCAACAGGATTGGCCAAAACCTTGCGAGGAGGCGACTGGGGAAGCGAGGGCTGGTACTGCCGGTGTGCATCACGCAGCCTCAGTTCACCGGACCGTCGCAGCAATCGACTGGGTTTCCGTTTGATCAGAATGGTCTAAAGTTCAAAGATGTCCACCACTTTTTGGCACAGATAGTCAGCAATCGGCATTGCCGATGTCGCTGCCGGTGAGGGCGCATTGCAGACATGCAATGAGCGACTGCTCTGCGCGAACAGGAAATCATGCACCAGGCTGCCGTCTTTTTTCACAGCCTGTGCCCGAATGCCGGCCGGATATGGCAGAAGGTCGGACTTTGTAAGGCTGGGACAGTATTTTCGCACCCGTTCAAGGTAACCGGATTTGTATAAAGAATCTTTGAACTCACCGATGCCGGAAAGAAGATTTTTCCCGATGACCTTCCAGAACCCAGGAAAGGTCAGCATATCGAAACTGTCTTTCAAATCCAGATTCAAGCAGCCATAGCCTTCGCGTTTCCATCCCAAAACTGCGTTGGGACCGACGGTCACCGAACCATCGACCATCCTGGTAAGATGAACACCTAAAAACGGCATTTCGGGATCTGGAATGGGATAAATCAAATGGTGGAAGGTCTTGTTGTGTTTGGCCGGCAGTTGGTAGTACTCGCCCCGAAACGGGATGATACGAAAATCGATATCAATATGCATCATCCTGGCCAACCGATCGGCCATCAATCCGCCGCATGCGATTACATATCGGCTCTTAATGGTTTGACTTCCTGAAAGGATATCGACTGTATCCCTATGCTCGTGGATAGCCTTGACTTCTGCACCGAAACGAACCTTACCACCACGTTCGACCAACAACTCAGCTAATTTTTCGGTGATTTTTCGATAATCAGTGATACCGGTTGCAGGTACAAACAAAGCACCGACGCCTGAAATAGCAGGCTCACGTTTTTCAAGTTCTTCTCCTGATAATCGCCGGATTTCAATCCCATTTTGAATGCACCTTGCCTCCAACACCTTCATGCGTTCGTATTCCAGGCGATTCGTAGCTACAAGAATCTTGCCACATTGCTGATACGGCAGATCATGCTCTTTACAAAAAGAGATTGTCTGGATTGCCCCGCGCTTACAAAAATCCGCTTTCAAACTGCCGGGCTGATAATAAACCCCGGCGTGGATTACACCGCTGTTGTGGCCTGTCTGATGCATAGCTGGATGGGGTTCTTTTTCCAGTACCATAATATGCTTATGGGGAAAACGATTCTGCAGTTGCCAGGCAGTTGATATACCGACAATCCCTCCGCCAATGATGATAACGTCATAAATCATTGCACAACATCTCTTTTAGGTTTCAATAAGTTTCTTTAACCGTTTCAGCGTCTCCCACGCAAATGGCTCTTTCTGGCACGGTAAGATGGCATTGTTTGTAAATATGGGATCCGATGCCAAATCATAGCGCGAGGATGCAACGGCTTCTTCCCAAAGAGCGGTGTGGGGGATAGGCGTATAATAAGCCATGATGGGCAGCGCCCCCGCTGACTTTACCGCCATAATGGTGTCCACAACATCTGAAATCGATTGCCCCGGAAGCCCCACGAGGATGTATGCCCCGATCTGTTTTTCATGGAAACCTGCACTTTTAAGCGCCTGAATACATCTTAAAAATTCCCCTTCAGTAATTTTTTTGTCCAGGTGGCCCCGCTCCTCGAATGCGGCTGTTTCAACACCCAGGCGAATGCTTTCAAACCCGGCGGCATACATCAACCGGGCAATCTCCGAAGTGACTTCCCGAACATGCAGGGCATTGGGGGTGTGAAATCGAACATGAAGGCCGGCGTCCATGATACCTTCCAGAATCGGAACAATATGGTTCTCGGCATTTACCAGGAGTGCATCGTCGTAGAACGCAAAGTCCACCACACTGCGCGCCTGGTGCCAGTACCGGATCTCCTCCACGACCGATCCAGGACTTCGTCGCATACGTTTTGGGTTTAAATAGTGGGAAGCACAGTACGCACATGCAAACGGACATCCCCTGGAGGTGAGAATCGGCACATAGGGAATCCAGTGCTGAAGGTCGAAGGCGGGATAGGGATAAGTGTCGAGGTCCTCCGAATCGAACCTGGATGTCAACGTCAATCCCGTAGTATCCGCCACAAGATCGAGCACCCTGCCCTCGCCAGGCCCCGTTACCACAAGATCGGCACCGCTCTGTTTCGATGCGTGCTCCCGGCAGAGGCCGGCATAGATACCTCCCAGCAGAATGGGCGTGTCTGGAAATATCTCCCTGATTTGCTGAATCGCCTCCTGGACACCGGGATACCAGTAGGTCATCAGGGACGTCACCATCACGGCATCGGGTTGCGGTATCTTGGACAAATCTTCCCGAAACCATTCCAGGGGCAATCCGTACCGTGAAAAGTACCGCGGCACATCTTTCAGTCCGGTAGGTCGGGGAATTCTGGTTTTCAGGTAGGCGCCGCGCCCACGTCTTTTCCGTGTACCTGGCGCTTTGGACCTGGGATGAAATCGGTCCAGACAGTCTATGTAGGAAATGCTGACATCGTGAGCCCGCAAAATGGCTGCCAGCTGCAGCAGGCCCATGGGTTTGGCCCAAAAATCATACGCTGCGAAATCATGAATCCATGGATTGACAAGCAGGAGGTGGGGATAGTTTTTTCGCAAGTCTACATCATTTTAGGATAGTTGAATGTTTATTCATTAATAAATGGATGGCCCAAATTCAGACAAGGTTTATTGTGTTCGTTGTGTTTTTTGAGTTGTCCACGGCAAACGGAATTCAGGTTTCAAGACAGCGATTTTTCATCAACTCAATGAACCCAAGAAACTCAACAAACCCAATGAACACCGTTACCCTGAAACCCTATCTCTTATTGTCCTCAGCAAAGTATTCCATAGACGTCTTTTTCAACTCTTTGCGGCTGAAAAGGAGGGTGTAATCCGTCACATGGGTTTTTTCCGACATCCTGCGCGCAATCGATCGGCAGGCAGCCTCGTCATTGGCATGCACCATGGTGTAGAGATTATACGGCCAGTCGTCTGCCGGGTTTCGGCGATAACAGTGGGATACTTCAGTGAATGCGGCAAAAAACTCTCCGACTTCCTCGATACGTTCCTCATCCACACACCAGGCTACCATGGCATTGGCCTTGAACCCGGAACGCTGGTGCCGGATGGTGGCACCAAACCTTCGAATAACGCCCCTGTCACAGAGGTCTTTGAGAATCTGCAGCACCAGCTCTTCCGAAACACCCAGCCTGGCAGCAATCTCACTGTAGGGGTGCGACGACACCGGCAAATCTCCCTGAACCGATGCAATCACCTGTTTTTCCAAATCCGTCAGCATGGCGGAATTTAAAGGACAGGCGGCAACAAAAGTCAAGCAATAATAAAATCGCTGCGCGATTTTATTTGACGCGGCTACGCCGCTTGACGTCCCTGGAATAGTGGAGTGATGGAATGTTGAGGCTATGGGACAACCATACGGTTGTTAACGTTTAGCTATGAGCAAAACCTAAATCATATGGCCAGCGCTGATGTTAGGAGTCCTTGCGGCGAGTTCGCAAAGCGCCAGG
>JAOZSO010000319.1:0-4624 GCA_029939655.1 Desulfobacterales bacterium | reverse complement strand
CCAGTTCGTCCTCGCGTGCAGCCGGCTCAGCCAGCTGCGTGTGACGGAGATCCTCTTCGGCCTTCAGTTCCCACGGCCTTGCACCCCCTTCCTGGGCAGCCTCTTCCTGCGCTGCCAGAAGATCTACTTTTTCTTCTGCCGGTACAGCTGCAGCTGGCGCCTCAACTGGAACAGACTGGACAACTTTCTTTGCGCATGACACAGTGAAGAGCAATCCTGGAACAATTACCAACAGGCTTATGAAAATCCATAATTTTTTCCGCATATCTTCCTCCTTGTTTACTTTTGTGCTCGGTTTTAATTGGAAATAACGCTTGGAGACCATTTCGGATTTGTCTGCTCCCCCGGCATAGATATCAAGCGCCGCTGATCCGTTCCGAACGCCGTCATGATATATATTTTTGATCTGCCCTCACGAGTAGAATTGAAGACGATCAAGCTGCCATCCGGCGACCAGGATGGCGCTTCGTTATCTCCCTGATTTTCTGTCAACTTTACTCGATTGCCGCCATCCACCTCAATGGTGTAGATATCGATTCTGCCGGTATCCATGGCGGAGTATACGATTTTATCTCCCTTTGGAGACCAATCCGGCTGTGTGTTGTACCTTCCCTGAAATGTCAACCTCCGGACACGTCCCGATGTCATGTCCTTTATATAGATTTGAGGCGTCCCGGACCGTTTGGAAACAAAAGCCATTTGTTTTCCTGCCGGGGACCACGTCGGTTCAACATCGATTCCCCGACTGTTCGTCAATCTTTTAATAATTTTCCCTCCTCCGGTCAACAAATAAATTTCCTGGTCACCTGAAAAAGAGAGTGTCGCTGCCAGTTCAAATTTCCCCGGGACCCAGGCCGGCGTAATCTGGATGCCCTGTTTATCAAGGGTAGCAACCCTGTTTTTTGTTAAATTTCTTATATATAGGTCGGGTTGACCCTTGGCATACGAGGTGTAGGCCATCCATTTGCCATCTGAAGACCAGGCTGGAAAAAGCGTGATATTTTCGTGACGGGTAAATTGTTTCGAATTATGGCCGTCAAAATCACTGATATAAATCTCCTTTTTACCGGACAGGGATGACAGAAACGCAATTTTACTATCGAAAACACCCCTGTGACCTGTCAGGTGAAGCATCACTTCGCCGCAAAATCGTCGTATCATGCGCAATGTGTCATCGGTCCCACCTTTATACCGCTTACCAATAATCAGTTTTCCCTTGATGGTGTCGAACAGGCGAAGCTCCGTTTCCATGAGGCCGTCCTTCACCAGGATCCCTCCCGTTATCAGCAGTTCGGCGCCAATGGCCGTCCAATTTCGAAAATTGATGTGCGTAGCGAGGATATCGGGGTTTTTGGGATCCATGAGAAATGCCTGCCGGTCAAGCATTTTAAAATAGCCTGTAAATTCCAGCGTGTCAGACAAGAGGTCCGGCAATTTAACAGACTGGGCTTCGAGATCTTGATTTCCTGAAATATTTTTAAACCAGGGTACGGCCAAAGGAATTTTACGCAAAAAGGGGTTGCTGATGTCAATATAGTCATATTCGGCAGCACCGATACTTGTCTGAGATACCATCAGGGCCACAACACATCCGATAATGGCACGCAAAACAATTTTCATGGGCTTGATATATTCGTCTGATTTCATCTGTTATTGTATCCCCTCGGGAGTAAAGCGTAATCCCATTTGAACATATGGCTCGGACACCGACCTGGGATGAGGATCCACGGGATTCGATTTCATAACTGCACGAAAAGCCGATTCATCGAAATGGCTGTTCCCGGACCGATCTGTAAAAAAAAGATCTTTTATCTCCCCATTGGGCATTACTTTAAATACAAGCAGCGTCTGCAAATCAGTTCGACCATCGGCCAGTTGTTCGGGGAAAGCCCAGTTATGCTGTACTTTGTAGGCAACTTCCACGCGATAGATATCAACGATCTCAGCCAGTTTTCCGCCGACGGTCTCACCGTCTCCACCAAGCTGCTTCGATTCAGTTATTTGGGCCTCACTTTCCCTGGATGGCGCCCTTTCTTTTTCCTTGTCAACCTTGGCCTTGATTTCATCGATGGCCTTGGCAATTCGATCCGACGTGGTCGTCTCGATTTTTTTTTCCAGTTTTTGCAGGGTGCTCTTTTTGACCTTTTCTGATTTATAGGTCTTCTTCTTGAGTGATACCTTTTTTTTGACTGTTTTCGGGGCAACTGCCTGTTTAGAGACCGGCTTTTTCTTGATGGTTACAGCTTTCTTACTTACTTTTTCTTTCTCTGAAACCGATGGTTTCGAAACCTGCTTGCTCGGCCCGCTATATTCCGGAAGAGAAACCAGGCTGACGTTCATGACGATGGGTGCGTGACGCCGCTTGGGTTTAAGGGTCTGGGCGTAAATCAATACCGAAAAAAAGATACAATGGCAGATCAGGGAAGCTGTAAAGGCAATCATGATCAGGCGGTTTTCGTTACCCCGGCCGTTAAGCGTGACAAGGGATGCCGAATCCGTCGAGTGGGGAGCCCTATGGTTGTTTTTTACGGTCATTTTCAGTGTCATCAACAGGATCTGTTATCATGCCCAGTTTTTCGATCCCGGCGCCCTTTATCTCTGACATGACAAAGACAACCATGCCGTAGGCCACTGTCTTGTCTGCTCGCAGGTAGATCTCGTCGGCTTTCTGATTTTTCGTGATCTGTATCAATTTTTCCTTGAGGCCCTCAACACCGACACGAAAGTCGTTAACATATACCTGATTGTTTTGATCGATGGTTACAATCAGCTGTTCCTGCTTCGATTCCAGGGGGCCCGACGTTGCTTCCGGCAACGACACATCAACCCCCTGAATCATCATGGGGGCCGTCACCATGAAGATAATCAGGAGTACCAGCATGACATCCACAAAGGGGGTCACGTTGATTTCCGACATCAACCGGTCATCATTCCCACCGAGGGTCATTGTCGCCTCCTTTCCATCAGCAGGATATCCCGCTCGATGATATTGAGAAAATCGGCGGAGAAGCTGTTCAATTCGGATTCCAGAATCTTGATCTTCTGCATAAAATAGTTGAAAGCGATAACCGCCGGTATGGCAACCGCCAACCCCGCAGCTGTCGCCACCAAGGCCTCGGATATCCCAGGCGCCACCACCGCCAGGCTGGCAGATCCCCGCAGGCCGATGCCGTGAAACGAATTCATGATCCCCCAAACCGTACCGAACAGACCGATAAAGGGGGTGGTGTTGCCGGTTGTCGCCAAAAAGGGCACCATCTGCGTCATTCTTGTCGTCTCGGTGTTGATGGCTCTTCGCAATGCCCGTTTGATGTTATCCATTCCCGCAAATCGAGTGCCCAGTCCCGAGGATCTATCCGGACGGTCATCGCCACCTTCCGAAATCCCGCTCTGACTGATCTTCTTTAGTTCCACATATCCTATTCGGAAAATGCGCGCAATGGGGCTTCCTTCAAGCTCTTTAGCCTGGCGGTAGGCATTTGAAAGATCCTTGCTTTTCCAGAACAGTTCCGTAAAAGCAGCTGATTCCTGATAGGCCCTCTTGATATACCGGAATTTTATTAATATAATCGCCCAGGATGTAATTGAAAAAAAGAGCAGCATCAGCAGCACAAACTGCACCATCAAGCCGGCGTTGCTGATCATGTTGATCAAGTTAATCTGTTGCATCGTCAGTTCGCTCCACGTTTTAGATGTCGATAATTAGCCTTAATTAGAATTAATTATAAATCTATATAGTCTTATACGAGCATTATTAATGTGTCAAGAATTTTACGTTTTAGACCCAGCTATAATAGCCTTAGCAAATTAGGAAAAAGGAGACCTGGATGAAAGATATTGCCAACCTGTTGTTTGAGGCAGCCCATTTGAAAAGAACCCCTAGATCCGGTTTTAATTTCTTAGGTGCCGGCAGGGAATCTGTTGCCGAGCATACTTTCTGTACCCTGTTTATCGCCTGGGTCATGACCAAATTGGAAACCGATGTCGATGCCTTGCGCCTGATAAGCATGTGCCTGGTGCACGACCTGCCGGAATCGCGTATCGGAGATATCAACTATGTCCAGAAACAGTACGTGACAGCCGATGAAACCTTGGCCATGAATCATATGGGCGGCAATACATCCCTGGGGCCTGACATCTCGGATCTGGTACATGAATTCAACAAGGGAGAGACACTGGAAGCACGTTTGGCCAAAGATGCAGACCAGATCTCCCTGGTGATCGAATTGAAGACACTCGCAGATATCGGGTTTAAACCACCCCATAAATGGCTGCCCTATGTCCTGAAAAGGCTTCAGACCGAAACCGGCAAACAGATTGCGGAAGCCATCGCTCAAACCGATTGGGATACATGGTGGTTCAAGAATTATGTTGACAGATAGATGAGAACTCAATAAAAATTTGGCTTCTCCCAATTGGTCGAGAGAAAGGGTCCAAGGGGTCGAGGATTCCAGGGTTCAAAGGGCCTGGCACTGGGTTGCCCCTATAAGGGGCTTTTTCACCAAGTATATGAGCCAGAGAATTCAGGAGGCAGAATTGAGAATTTCGCAAAACGCTAAATTGTTTTAATGCTGGAGAACGAATGAAAGTCGAACATCGAACGTACGACATCGAATTTTGAATT
>JAOZSO010000318.1:0-4666 GCA_029939655.1 Desulfobacterales bacterium | reverse complement strand
AAGGATGGGGTCGATTTTGCCATGTTGTTTACCCTTCGGGAAAGCCGGAGGACATCAGATCCGGTGTTGTCAAGGGTTCGCGGTAAACGACTACAGCTTCACCCTTGACGCCTTGCCTCTGAAGCCCTCCGGCTTTTGCAACGTTGGGGTAAACGATCATTTTTATGCTGATTGGTTTTTTTAGTCAACAGGAATATTTTGTATGGCTGTTTATTAAATGAACATCAGCTCTGTTGACAAGATTTTGAAGTTCCGTTAATGGTTTTGGCAGGACCGGGAAATATCCTGGTTAGCGGTTGTTTACTTTACGAGGGTTTACTGGAACTAAGTTGAGCGTTTCAAATTTTAAGAATTCAAATGAATCAAATCCCATCATTTTTAAATTTGTAACGATCACCTTAGGTGGAAGGATCGTGCCATCGTGTCTCACTTTCATTCATCTGAAATAAAAATGAATCTTGAACTTCGGGCCGTCATCATGGCTGTCATTCGTCACTACTTTACGGAAAGAGGCTATCTTGAGGTAGAAACGCCATGCCGGATACCGGCTCCGGCACCTGAAGCCAACATCGAAGCCGAGCCAAGCGGGTCCTGGTTTTTGCAAACATCGCCTGAGTTGTGCATGAAACGTCTTCTGGCCGCCGGCTTTGAACGGATTTTTCAGATCTGCAAATGCTACCGAAAAGGTGAACGGGGGCGGCTGCACCTGCCCGAGATGACGATGTTGGAGTGGTATACCGCGGGACATGATTACCGGGACATGATGCGGCAATGCGAAGACCTCATTACCACTGTGGCTCGATCCATTGGACATGAAAAAGCGATTCAATATCAAGGACGGTGGATTGAGATTACCAAACCCTGGGACCGGATGACCGTTGATCAAGCTTTTGAGAAATTTGCGACAGAGTCTCTGGATACAGCCATTCAGAACGGGCGTTTTGATGAGATCATCGGTTGCGATATTGCCCCCAGCCTGGGATGCGTAAAACCGGTTTTTTTGTATGATTATCCTGCGGCACTGGGATCGCTTGCTCGGCTGAAGCCGGGGAACAAAAGCGTGGCAGAACGATTTGAGCTATATGTCGCGGGTATCGAAATCTGCAATGCCTTTTCCGAACTGACAGACCCGGACGAGCAGCGAAAACGATTCAAAACAGAAATGACGTTGCGACGGTCGTCAGGTAAAACCGTGTATCCTTTTGCGGAGCCCTTTCTGCAAGCGCTTGCCGACATGCCGGAATCTGCCGGAAATGCACTCGGCATTGACCGCTTGATCATGCTCTTTGCGGATACTGCCGATATCGATGCGGTGGTGGCATTTACACCGGAAGACTGTTAACTGAATCGGGCTTTCAATAGCAACTGGGATCAGTGGTTGGTATCAAATCGACTGTCGGATTTATGTGTTTTTGCTTGCTGCTGTTTTTTTCCCAACCACCCAACAGAAGATACCTGAAACACATCAAAATTCGTTACATAGGGTTTGATGTCCAGCAGTGGTGTGCCATCCAGCACATCCACGCCTTTAACCGAAAGGATATTCCTATCTCTTTTCAAAAGCTCTACGATGGAGATACCGATCGGATTCGGGCGACGGGGCGCCCTCGTTGCAAACACGCCGTGAACGTTATCATCCAGAAATGGTTTGACCTGCAGTTGAAAACCTTCTGATCTGTGAAATATGTAGATGAGAATAATATGAGAAAAATCTTCGATGTCTGCTAGACCGGCTAGATACATGGCATCCACTTCGACCGTGCCTTCCACATCTTTCGCGCCTGAAGGTTGAATGGGCATCCCCTCGATACGATGAAATGGAGAATGTATCCATCCGATTTCGGAAAAAGTAAGTTTCATACGGCACCTCCAGGTAGAATTGATGGTCAATTGGTGTGTTATGTTCGCTGGCGCATGCGCTGATGGCCAGGCTTGGTGAGGGCAAAGAACATCAGAACCCCGGCGAAGCTGATGATGGTTCCAAGGGAAAATGCGTCCCGTAAATCGGCAATGTCCATTATCAACCCTGCAAAGGAAGAGCCCATCAACATGCCCAGACTGTGGGCCATGGTCATCAGCCCCATGAGAGATCCCATGGCGTCGGATTGATTGCCCTTGAAAACCGCTATTGCCATGTGGGCCGGCATGGAAATGCCGCCACCGAGACCGAAGAGAAGATTGGCGACAATCAGGTCCGTCAGGGAATTGGAACGAGCAAAATAGATCATCCCCCAGGCCACCAGCAGACCGCCGACAACGATCATCATCCGACGACTGATACGATCCGCCATATATCCCATGGGCAGATGAATGACGCCGCTGATGAAGACGCCCAACATGACCAGAAAGCCGATGTTCGAACTCGACAGCGCAAACCGGGTGTCTGCAAGCACCGGTAAAAACCCCCAAATGATACCGATACAGGCGGTGTAATTTAACCGGAAACAGAAAAGCCCGATGATTTCCCGATCTTGCAGGAGCATTTTCCATGGCAGGGGCGTCCGGTGTTTCTTCACAACCGTCTCTTCATGACTGGGCGGTAAAAAGCAGAGACTCAAGAAAAAACCCACCAGGGACAGAATACCCATGCTCAAGAACGACACATCAAAGCCCCAGTAGTCTTTGATGCTCCCGCCGAGAACGGGGCCGAGGCTCAAGCCGAAGAAAATGGACATGTTGAAGAACCCCATGGTAAACCCCTCCCTCCCCTGGGGGGTGATATCCCCGACGTAGGCCTGTATGGCCGGCATCATCATGGAAGAGGCGATTCCCTGAAAAAATCGTATTACAACAAGAGAGGTGACGTCCTGGGCCAGAATGAATGCCAGGGAAAGGCAGGCATAGGATAGCAGACCGATAACAATGAGGCGTTTACGGCCTTTTTTGTCCGACAGTCGTCCAAAATAAGGCAAAAAGAGGGTTCGCGACAGGGCAAAGGACCCGAATATGAACCCGATGGCCAATCCACCGGCGCCAAGATCGTGGGCATAAACCGGCAACAGCGGCACGACGATCCCGACACCCGTGACGGTGACAAAAATGGAAAAAAAGAGGGTGCCGAATATTCTTTTGTCGATGCTGGATGTCATACCATCTGTTTCTGGATATCCCTCAGGACGGTTTCGATAAGTTCCCGAATCTCCTGGAGCCTGCTTTTCGTTATAGCCTCGAAACGCAGGACCAGAGCGGGTTGGGTGTTGGAGGCCCGGACAAGTCCCCAGCCATCCGGGAACAAAACACGCACACCGTCTATGTCGATGACATCGTGGCGTTCCTTGAAATATGCGGTCACCTTGTCGACCACGGCAAACTTGATATGATCGGGACACTCGACACGGATTTCAGGTGTAGAAACAGTTTCCGGGACATCGGCCAGCAAGTCGGAAATCTTCTTGCCGGTGCCGGCCAGGATTTCAAGGAGCCGACAGGAGGCATAGACCGCGTCGTCAAAGCCGAAATACCGATCGCTAAAAAAAATGTGTCCGCTCATTTCCCCGGCCAGTTCCGCTTTTTCCGATTTCATTTTCTGCTTGATCAAAGAGTGGCCTGTTTTCCACATGATGGCCCTGCCGCCGTTTTTCTCGATATCGTCATACAACGTTTTGGAGCATTTGACCTCGGAAATGAAGGTGGCGCCGGGTTTTCGGGACAGGATCTCTCTGGAAAAAATAATCATCAATTTATCCCCATAGATAAGATTTCCTTCAGCATCCACAACACCGATCCTGTCCCCGTCACCATCATAACCAAAACCGACATCCAGTTTTTTTTCTTTGACCAGGGCAATAAGATCCTGCATGTTTTTGAGTACCGTGGGATCTGCCTCGTGATTGGGAAATGACCCGTCGGGGTCGCAATATAGATCGTGCACCTCACAACCCAGACCTTTGATAATCGGGACAGCCGTGACGCCGGCAGTGCCATTGCCGGCATCGATGCCTACCCTGAGAGGGCGGGCCAGGGAGAGATTGTTCAGCAGGTAGTCTTTGTAGGGTGTCAGGATATCATAGGTTTCGACAATGCCGGCCCCGGTTTCAAAGTCCGCCTCCTTGATGAGCGTTAAGAGCATTTGTATCTGGTCACCAAACACCGAATCGATACCGCTGCAGACTTTAAAGCCGTTGTATTCAGGAGGATTGTGGCTGGCGGTTACCATGACATTGCCCTGTTTGTTCAAATGGCGGATGGAAAAATAGCCCACAGGTGTTGAGCAGACGCCGATGTCCACGACATTGCATCCAGTGGCCAGCAACCCCTGGATCAGTTTTTCAGAATATTGATCTGATGTGACACGGCAGTCCCGCCCCACAGTGATGTCGGTGTTGCCCTGTCGCCGAAGATACGTGCCGATGCCTCTGCCAATGAGCACTACATCCGACGCATCCATATCCTTGCCGGCAATGCCCCTGATATCGTATTCTCTGAACATATGGGGGTTTAACATAGTGTTTTCCTTTTCGGTAATAAAAGCGTTATACGATTTTATAGAACGCGACGTTGTCGCTTAAGTCCTCAGTCGAGTCGTAACGGGGAATCCAACTTTTAATATCAACATGGTATCGAAAAGCGTTGACCCATGTCAATTGCCAAATAAAATCGCTACACAATTTTATAGGATGAAATCTTTATAAATGCTCATACAGACTTTAGGTTTCAGATACCCTGA
>JAOZSO010000317.1:0-4693 GCA_029939655.1 Desulfobacterales bacterium | reverse complement strand
CGGCCCGCCAACGATTGAGCAATGGATTGAGATAACCCAAAGTGCTGCGAACCGGGTTTGTATGTAAAGTTTTTTGAAGTAAAGCAGCCCTTTAAATAAGTCCCCAGCAAGCGTCTTGCTTGATTTTATCTCAATCATGTCTTTGTATACACAAAACGGGACGGATTGTTAAATCAATTCGCAAATTGTAACGTTTCTGGACGGACACTAGATAACCGCATTCGATTAAATCAGGGGTTGGGGAATTTGAAAAAAATATGTGTACATTTTACTTAGGAAATTGTATATACTTAGTTTTCATTTAAGAGTTTTAATAGAAAAAGTAAGTCTTGAAAGAGAAGATTTGGAGACGTAACCATGCAAACCGACTTTCTCGTGGCATGCCATGAGTGTGACCTTCTTCATCGAATCGTTGGATTGCCCGAGGGTGGAACCGGTATATGCAGTCGTTGCGGGGCTGTTCTGGTCAGTCATAAGCGTAACAGTATTGACCGGAGCCTGGCTCTCACCATAACCGGTCTGATTCTTTTTATCATGGCCAATGTCTACCCGCTTCTTGCAATCAAAAGTGGCTCCCTTTTTAAGGCCACCACATTGATGGGGAGTGTGGAGGTTCTCTATTCTACAGGAATGTGGCAGGTCGCTTTGCTGGTATTTTTGACGGCGATCTTGATCCCGTTTTTGGATCTTGTGTCCAGGCTGTGCATCCTGATTCCTCTGAAGATGAACAAGAAGCCATGGAAGCTGCCATTCATCATGTCGTTCAGTCAGTCCATCAACCCCTGGGGAATGATGGAGGTGTTCATGCTCGGCATTCTGGTTTCGGTGGTAAAACTGGTTAAAATGATGAAAGTGATTCCCGGTATTTCCCTGTTTGCATTTGTGTTGCTTATTCTTGTTCTCGCAGCGATTGCGACATCTTTTGACACCCATCTGGCCTGGGAAAAAGAAGAGGGAGAAAGATGATGACCCAACCGCTGACGGCCCGAAATGCATCCATGGTCAGTTGCCATCGCTGCCACCTGGTGTGTCAAATACCGCCGGGGGGTAATCTCTCCGAGATGGCTTGCTCCCGATGCGGCGCGGCCCTGCACCAGCGAAAACCTGACAGTATTACCCGTACGTGGGCTCTGGTCATTGCGGCGATTGCTTTTTACATACCGGCCATGGTCCTGCCCATTTCTATTACCACAACCCTTGCCGGCGCCCAGGGCGATACCATCATGAGCGGGGTGATCTATTTTATACACTCGGGGTCCTGGGAGATTGCCCTTGTTATATTCGTGGCCAGTATTATGGTTCCGATACTTAAGATAATGATTTTAATATTTTTATTGATATCAGTGCAGCTGAAATCAACATGGCATCCCCTTGACAGCACCCGTCTTTACCGCATCATCGAGGTAATCGGCAAATGGTCAATGGTGGATATCTACGTGATTACACTCATGGCGGCCCTGATAAAACTGGGTGGCCTGGCATCTTTTGATGCCGGGCCGGCTGCTGTATATTTTGGCACGATGGTTGTCATTACCATGTTCGCTGCCATAAGTTTTGATCCGAGACTTATATGGGATTGTACGGAGGAAAAACATGAATCAAGAAAGTAGTAACCATGAAACGCCCGCAGCGGTACCGCAAGCGGTGGTGAAAACAAAAAAATCTTTTTCCATTGTATGGCTTGTTCCACTGGTTGCCATCCTTATCGGCGGGGGTCTGATTTATAAAGCCGTGACGGAAAAAGGCCCGGAGATCACCATATCTTTTAAATCGGCTGAAGGGCTGGAGGCGGGAAAGACGAAAATCAAATTCAAGGATGTGGAAATCGGTCAGGTCGACGCCATCGATATCGGCAAGGACCTGTCACAAGTCATCGTTTCAGCGGAGCTTGGGAAAGGTACGGCGCGCTATTTGACGGACAAGACCCGGTTCTGGGTGGTACGGGCCAGGATTTCATCGGGCGCGGTCTCAGGAATCGGGACCATTTTTGGCGGTGCTTACATTGCCATCGATCCCAGGGATGACGGAAAAACCGCCCGAAAGTTTGTTGGCTTCGAAGAGCCGCCAATCATATCAACGGAAGAGCCGGGCCGCCACTTTCACTTACAAGCCGAGAAACTTGGATCCTTGCAGCAAGGCACGATTATCTATTACCGGCAGATTAGGGTGGGCAAGGTGGAAAGCTACGCCCTGGCCGAGAACGGGCTAAATGTTGATATTCAAATATTCATTCATGAACCCTACCATAAGTATGTTCGCAAAAACACACGCTTCTGGGATGCAAGCGGTTTTGATATGACCCTGGGTGCGGATGGAATAAAGATCAACACGGAGTCCATGCTCAGCATCATGAGCGGTGGGCTGGCGTTCGCCAATCTAACGGGTTTTGAAGAGGATGAGCCTGCTGAAGACAATCAGATTTTCATATTGTACGACAGTTTTGATGATGCACAGCAGGTGGCATATAGTATCAAAAGTTATTGGAAACTGATTTTCAAAGGATCTGTCCGGGGACTTTCGCCCGGTGCCCCGGTTGAAATAAATGGAATGGTGCTGGGTGAGGTGACTGATGTTGATCTGCAGATCGGAGATGATATATCCGATATTGGTGTTTCGGTTCTGATCGAGACAGAACCCGAGCGGTTGGCAAGAGAATCTGGTTTTCCGAATGTAGAAGCCCAACGAAAATTTATTGATTCCCTTGTGGCCCAAGGACTCAGGGCGCAGCTCAAAACCGGCAATATGTTAACGGGGGCACTCTTTGTTGACATGGGTTTCCATCCTGATCAACCGGCTGAAAAGGTTGTTTGGGAGGGAAAATATCCTATATTTCCGACGATACCTAAAAGCTCGGAAGAATTTCTGGCTGCCGTGGAGAAGTTTGCGCATAAACTGGAAACCTTTCCAGTTCAAGAAATAGGCAGCAATCTTCAGGCCATTGTTGTGAATCTGAAAAAGACAACCCAGCAAATCAGCACCGCTGAAGTGGGATCGATCATACATAATGTAAACAGTCTTACCGGGCAACTCAGTGCGAGTGGCGTGGACGAGCTGGTTAAAAATTTGAACAAGACCGTCGAGGACATCGGGGTATTAATCGAAAGTTTGAATACAGGGGGTGATGGGGAAGTCGTCGCCACGTTGGCGCAGACCCAGAAGACCCTGTCGGCCGTGGAGCAGATGTTGCGTTCAGATTCGGCGTTCAGCCAGGAAACAATCCGTGCCCTCAAGGAGGTGGCGGATGCTGCCGGACGTATTCGTGCGCTGGCGGATTACCTGGAACGGCATCCAAATTCCTTAATTTATGGCAAAGGAGAATAAAAAATGAGGTGTTTAGCAGGCAAGTTCACACGCTACGCAATCGTCATCACCATGATCTTGATGGCCTTCGGCTGCAAGGGGAGCACCCCTCCGATAAACTTTTACACACTGACGCCCATTCCCGTTACCCAGGGCCCGGACAATGAAGGGTTGGTTTTAAAAGACATTCAGATCGGTATCGGCCCGGTGGCATTTCCCAAAGTTCTTGAGAGGCCTCAAATCGTGACCCGCCCGGCGCCCGGAAGGCTCAATATGGCCGAATTCCGAAGATGGGGCGGCTATTTCAAGGATGATTTTATATTGGTGCTGGCAAGCAATATCAGCACGCTTTTAGGGACGGACCAGGTGGTCGTATTCCCGTGGCCCGGCAGTTTGAACCCCTCGTATCAGATTGAAATAGAGGTGTACCGGTTCGATGGCAAACTGGGGGATTCTGTTGTCCTGAATGTCGGCTGGATCCTGAAGACATCCGATCCGGCCCAGGCTGTGTCTCTCAAAAGAGCCACCATCGTGCAGACTGTGACCGGCGATGACTACGATGCCCTGATTGCCGCAAAAAACGGCGCCTTGGAAAAATTCAGCCGTATCATTATTGATGAAATGAAAAGTATTATCTGAATGCCGTAGACAGACACCTTCTATTAAATTCAGTAGGGTATTAACAGAGCCTTACGTATTATGAGGAGAAAATATGGTTAGGTTTGCTGGTTTTATCATTATATTTATGCTGCTTGTCAGCCTGACGGGCGGCACAGGCTATGCCCAGGATCCCATTGTTTTTCCTGCCAAAGGGCAGAGTGATGAGCAAATGGACAAGGACAAATACGACTGCTACAACTGGGCGAAAAAGGAAACCGGGTTTGATCCCATGCTGGTTCCCACGGCGTCCGCACCGCCGCCGAAGCAAAAAGAGACCAAAGCCGGCGCCGGTCGCGGCGCAGTCGGTGGTGCCCTATTGGGTGCGGGTTTAGGCAAAATAACGGGTGGTAGTGCCAAAAAAGGTGCGGTTATCGGCGGTGTCGGCGGTGCCGTCGTCGGGGGGAGCCGCAAGGCCGGGACGGCAGAAGAAAACAAGAAAGCTAATCAGCAATGGGCTAATGAGCAAGGTGCCGAGTACAGCCAGAAACGAAGCAAGTACAATCGTGCTTACGGCGCCTGCCTGGAGGGAAAAGGGTACACGGTCAAATGAAGACCTAAGATGAGCGTTTCAAATTTTTAGAATATGGGATCTATAAGTAGTTTCAAAGAATTTGATTCATTAGTAAACGGACGCCCTATAGCGACATCAACTGAAAATCATACTGTTTTAGCATGACGGGGGGGGCTACATGAGTCTGGCAAAGAGTATCTGCATCAGTTTATTGATCCTGCT
>JAOZSO010000316.1:2984-4708 GCA_029939655.1 Desulfobacterales bacterium | reverse complement strand
TGATGGGTTTGGTGAGGCCAATACGATCGGGATTGATATCGACCTGAATAATTGCTGCATCGGCTGGCCAGTAATCAATGCCGTAGCACGGCAGGGTTGAGAAAGGATTCAAGCGATTGCCCAGAGCCAGTACAACGTCAGCCCTGGAGATAATATTCATCCCGGCTTTTGAACCATTGTAACCCAGAGGGCCAAGAAACAGCGGGTGGCTACCGGGGAAGGCATCATTGTGTTGATAGTTGCAGCAAACCGGGGCGTCCAGACGCTCGGCAAGGACCATTGAGGCTTTGATGGCACCACCGATCACAACACCGCCGCCGTTCAGGATTACGGGGAATTTGGCATTGGACAAAAGCTCGGCTGCGCGGACGATGGCTTCCTCTCCACCCGCCGGACGCTCAAAGTCAATAATGGGGGGCAGCTCGATGTCAATTACCTGGGTCCAGAAGTCACGCGGGATATTGATCTGGGCGGGCGCAGAGGCGCGTTTGGCTCGCATGATTACACGATTGAGAACCTCGGCCACACGGGACGGATGAAGAACTTCTTCCTGGTAGGCAACCATGTCCTCAAACATGGCCATCTGCGGGACTTCCTGAAAACCACCTTGCCCCATGGTCATGTTTGCAGCCTGGGCGGTTATCAGCAAGAGAGGCGTGTGGTTCCAGTAGGCAGTTTTTACCGGTGTAACAAAATTTGCGATACCGGGGCCGTTCTGGCCAACCAGCATACTCATCTTGCCGGAGGCGCGGGTGAATCCGTCCGCCATCATGCCTGCACTGAATTCATGCCCACAATCCCAGAAAGTGATACCTGCTTTGGGAAAAAGGTCGGTAACCGGCATCATCGCCGAACCAATAATACCAAACGCGCTATCGATTCCATGCATCTGAAGAACTTTAATAAAAGCTTCTTCAGTGGTCATTTTCACTTTGCTCATAATTAACCTCCTGAATTTAAACATTGGCAGTTCTGTTGTTATCTACTGAATCGGGCCGGATAAAATTATCAGGATAATTGAATTTCCAGTGAACGTTTTTCAAATAGTTCGCAGCGGAATTTCGGTTGCCTTCCTTTACCAGCGCGATAAATTCATCGTGTTCTGCGATAATGGCTTTTTTAAAACGATCCCGGTAACTTTTGAGGGCAAACCCGAACAATCTCAGCTTCAGGTTGCTCACATAAGTGGTCAGTTCCCGGTTGGCTGACAGATCAAGAAAGACCTTGTGAAACAGGATGTTGGTCTCATGGAAATTTCGATTTTTTTCTTCTTTGATGGCCTGTTTCATGACCCGGTTGTAGCGTTCCATCCTCTTGACCTCATTGCCCCTGATCCGATCAAAAACCGTTAAAATCACCTGGGATTCGAGTGCCCCGATAATTTCAAAGAGATCCAACAGGTCTTCGTACATCAGGACATTGATCAGGACGCCACGCTGGGGCAAAATGGATACCAGGCCTTGGATTTCCAACTGGGCAAGCGCTTCGCGCAGGGGTGTGCGGCTGACATTCAGCTTTTCAGTCAATTTGCGCACGTTGATCAGGGAGCCCGGTATCAGAGAACCCATTTCTATCTGCTTGCTGAGGTATTCGAAAATTTCTTTGCGTAGGCTCCAGCTATTTTGAGTTATAATCGGTGACATTCTGTTGCCTGCTCTTTATCCCAAAGTCAGCATTTCATACTTGTGAGATATTCAGGGTAGATGCAATCGGTGAAATCGTAA
>JAOZSO010000316.1:0-2884 GCA_029939655.1 Desulfobacterales bacterium | reverse complement strand
TCAAGTATAATGATTGAAAAGGAGGTAATAGGCGTGAGTGTTCAGCTATAGATCATATGGGGTCAGGCTCTCCAGACCAGTTTCTGTCACCAGGAGGGTTTGTTCAAACTGGGCGGATAGAGAACCGTCCTTGGTTACGGCCGTCCATTTATCTTTCAGGATGCGCAGTGATAGCCCACCAAGATTGATCATGGGCTCGATGGTAAACACCATACCCGGTATCAGTTCAATACCCTCGCCTTTTTTCCCGAAATGGGGAATTTGAGGATGTTCATGGAAATCCGTTCCTATGCCGTGACCGACAAAGTCCCGCACAACCGAGCAGCCTTTGCCCTCAGCATATTGCTGTATGGCATAGCCAATGTCACCGATGGTATTTCCAGGTTTTACCATGGCCATGCCTTCTTTGAGGCTCTGTCTGGCTACCTGAACAATTTTTCCGGCTTCGGGGCCGGGAGATCCAACAAAAAAGGTTTTGCTGGCATCGGCGTAGTACCCGTCCAGAATCGAGGTGACATCGACGTTGACGATGTCACCATCTGCCAGCCGGTAGGCTCCCGGGATGCCGTGACAGATAACATTATTGACCGAGACGCAGACACTCTTGGGGAATCCCCGGTAATTGAGGGGCGCTGGTATGGCATGGTTCCGGATGGTGAAATCATGTACGAGTGTATTGATGTCATCCGTCTTCAATCCGGGTTTGATGATGGATGCTGCAAGATCCAGCGTTTCCATAACCAGTTTTCCAGCCTTGCGCAGTGCCTCGATATCCGGTTCTTTTTTGAGAGATATCTGGTATTTTCTCTCATAGAGCTGTTCCAGACTTTCCCGGGGTGCAGGATCCCTGCCGATGCAGCAGCGCTTGTATTTCAAACCGCTGCCGCAGGGGCAGGGGTCATTCCTGCCGACTTTGTCAAATTTTTGTTTCATTGGCTTTTCTGTTTCTCTATTTCCTCATCCCTCAGAACCCGCCGAAGTACTTTACCGACATTCGATACAGGCACTTCGTCTCGGAATTCGATGACGCGCGGGCGTTTGTATCCGGCCATGTTCTCCTTACAAAAGGATATGATTTCTTCTTCGGTTGCGGTTTCTCCAGGTTTCAGTTGAATGTAGGCCTTTACGAGTTCACCACTCTTTGCATCCGGAATGCCCACAACGGCAACCAAAGCAACCTTGGGGTGGGTAAACAGCGTGTCTTCAACCTCTCTCGGGTAGACGTTGAATCCGCCGACGATGATCAAGTCTTTTTTGCGGTCCGTGATCAGAATGTAACCATCATTATCGATATGGCCGATGTCGCCGGTGAGAAAATAGCGTTTCCCATCGAGTTCTCTAAAGACCTCTTTATTGGCATCGGGTTTGTTCCAGTAACCCTGCATAACCTGTGGTCCATTGATGGCGATCTCGCCATCTTCACCCAGAGCCAGTTCCTTCAAACCGGTGTCGAGGTCAACGATCTTTATGTCGGTGCTGGGTACAGGGAAGCCAATGGAGCCGATTTTGCGATCTTTTTGGTTGGTGGGGTTTGCTGAGACAACAGGAGATGTTTCACTGAGTCCGTATCCCTCGAAAATAATTGAACCTGTTTTTTCCTCAAATTGTTTACAGACCTCGGGCGGAAGTGGCGCACCGCCCGAAAAACAGCCTATGAGCGATGTCAGGTCAAACTGGTCCAGCAGCGCGTGGTTGGTAAAGGCCACGAAAATCGTTGGGACTGCCGGCATCAATGTGGGCCGGTATTTTTGGACGGCTTTCAGAACTTCTGTAAATGGGGGATCGCCTGCACGGGGATCGGGGATACAGATCAGTTTGCTGCCCGAACCGCAGGCGGAAAGCATGGCGACGGTCAGACCAAAGCTGTGATACCACGGCAATACACCAAGGTAGGTGTGAAAGCCACCGTGCCGAATTTTTTCCGGTGGACCGTCCGGTTCGTGAGGAAGTCGGCCCCATTCCCCCAAGGCCAGAACATTATGATAAAAATTGGCATGCGTGAGAGCAGCGCCTTTGGGGCGGCCGGTCGTTCCACCCGTATAAATGATCAACGCAAGATCGTTCATGGGATCGATATCGACGACAGGTGGCTGTGGTTGGGCAGACGCCACCACATCATCAAAAAAGAGATGGCCGTCCTGATAGCTTTCCGCTTTGGGAATCTTACCTAACAGACTTCCCAGAAACCCTTTGATCCAGGGCAGGTAAGACTTGACGCTGCAGACAACCACATTTTCCACATCGGTGTCTTTGATAGCCTTGACGGTTGTGGGGTAGAACTGTGGGTGGTCCATGCAGAAGACCATCTTGGCGCCTGCATCACCCAGTTGGTAATTCAGCTCACTGGCGGTGTAGACAGGATTGCATGTTACACAGACGGCACCGGCTTTGATTATGCCAAAAAAAATGGCTGGGTAGTGCGGCAGGTTGGGGAGAAAGATGGCGACCCGGTCACCCTTTTTGATACCCTTGGATACCAGGAAATTGGCGATCCGGTCTGCGGTATCTTTTACCTGGGAATACGTTCGTGTCGCATCGTTAAAGATCGTGTATACACTATTCGGATATTTTTCCGCTGATTCATCCAGAATATTGTACAAGGGGTTGTCGTACCCGGAAACTTCCAGAGGTACACCTTTGGGCCATTTCTCACCGTGCCAGGGTTTATCCGCCATAATAATCTCCTTTGTTGATAGCATCGTGTCAGGTATTTAACAATTCTGGGATAGTATAGTGAAATGTCAAAGATGTGTCAAATAAGAAAGAAGGGTTCGAAGGGTAGCTCTTAGATTTTGGCTCATAGCTGTTGGCTGGTTTGCCAGCTAAGAGCTAAGTAAACACTTGCCCTTTATACAACCCAACAAACGCAACAAACTCAATGAAC
>JAOZSO010000315.1:0-4711 GCA_029939655.1 Desulfobacterales bacterium | reverse complement strand
ATGCAGGAAATATGTAGAAATGACAGCGGCACTGTTGTTCCCATGTTCAACCAGATGGTTGAAGCCAGTTCAGGTAAGCTGGCACATGGACCTATCTCAGGGCACATGGCTCTGGATGGCATGAGAAATGGCGAACGATGGTGGTTCAAATAAAATAATGTTTTAAATCTTGATTGAACAGGCCGACACATTTTGTGTTCGGCCTGTTTAGTTTTGCCCTTACGCCGATTAATAACTCAACTTTCGAGTTTCACATTTTAGGAGCGAAATGGGTGATCCGATGGCGATTTTCGCTGTTTGAGCCGCAACAGCACTCGCTAACCCCGTGGCTTGTCAACCTTTAATCGGGATTCAAATTCATCCAGCAGACCGTTAATGTTTTCTGCGGCGCCGTCAGGCAGGGTCGGGGGCTGATGGCTTTCCAGAATCTCCAAGGCTTTTCCATAGGCCCTTTCGGTGAGATCTTTTCCGGCGGTGGTGTCCATCCATACCTCCCGGGTGTTCCGGTCAAACATCTGGGCAGTCGATTGGGTTCTGGTCCTCTCAAAGGTGTGGCGGTGGGTGAGAAACGTGCCGCCGGGGCCGATTTCATGGATAAGATCCAGGGCCATGGTTTCATTGTCCACGCGCACGCCTTCCAGCATTTTCCTGATATTACAGATGCATTCATGGTCCATGATCAGTTTGGCGTAGTCAAAAGCAAGCCCGCTGTCGATGCCGCCGGCACCAAAAATCATATTTGCACCGGCGAGCGACAAAGGCAGAACGTTCAGAGTGAACTGGTAGGCGGCTTGTGCGTCGGGAATCTTGGAATCGCTGACCCCCGAGCCCACACGGCAGGGAATGTGGTAATAGTTGCTCATCTGTGCAATGGCAGCGCCCACAAGACCCCATTCAGGTGCCCCCGTTGATGCCAGGCCGGTTTTCAGATCCATAATGGTGCTGCATGAGCCAAATGTGACGTTTACCCCTTTTCGGGTGATCTGAGCCAGAACCAGACCGCACAGGTGCTCGGCCACGGTCTGGACGATGGTGCCCGCAAGGGTGACAGGACCGGTACCGCCGGCCAGGGCCATGCTCATGATGTCTACATTGATGCCCGCCTCCACGGCGGCCATGAGGGTTTCACAGAACTGAACGGACAGGGTCAGGGGACTGGTGACACAGCAGGAGCAGGTACAAATGGGTCTTTCACGCAGTTTGTCAATACCGCCGACCGCCGCTGCCGCCATTTTTACAATGACTTCCACGCTGGGACTGTTGGCCATGCCAATGGTGATGTGCTTGCTGTTGTGGCTAATCATGGCATGGAAATTGTGGACTGCCTGGGCGGCGGGCAGTTGATCGCCCGGGCAGATGGTCCGCTGGCAGAAGGTCAGCCCATCGAGTGCGTCGATAAGGCGGTAGACCTTGCAGCAGTCCTGTTTTGTGGAATTACGATATTCGCGGGTAATTGGATCGATGATATTGACCTGTTCTCCAAAGGTACTGAAGCCGACACGGTTGTTATCCAACAGGAAATCCTTTTCCGGATCCCGTGCATAATAAGTGACGCTTTTGGGTGTGCTTGAGAGACTTTCGGTCACCAGCCACTCGGGGATTTTAACGATCCAGTTTTCCCCTAACCGTGCCACGGAAGCTCCGGCACTTTGAAAACGATCGGCCGCTTCTTCAAGCTCCACCAGAACACCGGTGTGTTTGATAATATGGCAGGCGCCATGATGAATGGTTTCCAAATCGTCATGGGCCAGAAAATTCAATCCCAGGCCGTTAAAAACAGACACACCGGTTCTTTCGATCTGCATTTTCATCCCTTTCGTCAGCATGCGTTGGGTTGTTGCCGCAACAGGCGCACGGCTTCTTTTCAGGATACCCTTTGTGCCCTGTATATTAAACCGGAACCAAAACCAAGCAATAAATAATTCTCATAGGATTCTCACTATGCTTTACATCTTCGGACGTTCATTATTCGGATCATAGGGCGATCTCAGATGCACCTTGGCCGGAGTTTTCCTACCTTCAACCATTATCTCATATTGTCCGTCAAGGATCCATTTATCGGAAATGCCGTCATGATTGCTCAGGTATCCGAAGCCGACAGCATTTCCGAGCTTAAATCCATAAGCTCCGGAAGTGATCTGTGATACCTGTTTGCCGTTGCGATAGATCGGTTCATTCTGAAACAGAAGCGGTTCCGGGTCATCCAACGTGAACATGACCAATTTACGGCTCAATCCCACTTTTTCCTGTTGAACAAGAGCCTCCCGGCCCATGAAATCTTCTTTGTCCAACCTGACACCGAAGCCGAGTCCGGCTTCGAAAGGCGTATCCTCCGGTCCGATATCGGATTCCCAGTGTCGCAGGCCGGCTTCCACCCGCAGGGAGTTTACAGCCTGCATCCCCACCAACCGGATGTCGAATTCATTACCAGCCTCCATAAGAGCATCAAACACGGCGGTTGCAAATCCCGAGGGGATG
Source organism: Desulfobacterales bacterium (assembly GCA_029939655.1). Taxonomy (GTDB): domain Bacteria; phylum Desulfobacterota; class Desulfobacteria; order Desulfobacterales; family B30-G6; genus B30-G6. The sequence goes on along the minus strand of JAOZSO010000315.1, from coordinate 2,233 downwards.
TAGAGTTCCCATCCTAACTCACCGACGTAGGAAATTCTGAAGGCCCAGGGCCGGGCATATCCTAGATCAATTTCTTTGGCAGTTCGGAAGGGAAATGCCTCGTTGGAAAGATCGGTATCCGTCAGTTTTGACAACAGGTTGCGGGACTGCGGCCCCATTACCGCCAGCATTGCATAGCCATGGGTCACGTCGGTGATCGTGGCCCGGGCCTCGGCAGGAATACGACGCTGGATGTAATCAAAATCACGCACACCCGTACCCAAAGCGGTTACAAGAAAAAAGGAATCATCACAAAATCGGGTTACGGTGAGATCGGACTCAAAACCGCCGTGTTCATTGAGAACCGGTGTATAAACGACGCTGCCGACGGGTACCGCGACATCGTTGGCACATAATCGCTGCAAAACCTTTTCCGCATCCGGCCCCTGAACAAGATATTTGTGCATGGAGGTTAAATCGTACATACCCACACCATCTCGAACAGCCATATGTTCTTGGCCCTGATACTGAAACCAGTTGGCTCTACCCCAATTATACTCATGAACGGGGTCGACCCCTTGGGGGGCAAACCAGTCTGCCCGCTCCCAGCCTGCAAGCATACTGAAACAGGCACCTCTGCCAGCGAGCCGGTCGTGTACGGGTGAACAGATAACAGGTCGTGCGGATGTGCGCTGGCGGTTGGGGTAGTGATGTTCGTAGAGAATCCCCACGGATTCAACAATTCGATCGTACAGATAACTGGAATTCTGCTGCCAGCTGAAGTAGCGTCGGATATCCACAGGCCACAAAGTCTCTTCCGGATACCCCTGATCGATCCACTGTGACAGCGCACGGCCGACACCGGCGGCACTGGCGATGCCAACCGAATTCATACCGCAGCCCACAAAAAAATTCTTGATGCCGGGAGCCTCTCCCACCATGAAAGCATTGTCCGGCGTAAAACTTTCAGGTACAACCGACAGGTGCCGGACCTGGGCGGTTTCCAGGTCTGGAAAGCGCTTCAGCCCGCAGTCCATGAACACCTCAAACTGATCCCAGTCTTCTTGCAGTTCAGTGTACATATATTTTTCAGGAATGCCTTTCATCCCCCATGGTTTGGAAACAGCCTCGAAGCCACCCAAAAGGATCCCACCGTTTTCACACTTAAAATAGGTCCGTCCATCGAAATCACGCACCGTGGGAAAAATCTTCTTGATGCCATCTATGGGTTTGGTTATGGCATGCATGTGTTCGGCCGCAAACAGGGGAACACTGACATTGGCCATTTTCCCGACCTCCCTGCCCCACATCCCGGCACAATTGATCACATATTCACAGGCTATGTCACCAGATTCAGTACTGACGCCGCAAACAGCCCCATTTTTCACGTTTATTCCGGTGACCCGTGTTTGTTCAAACACTTTGACACCCTTCATTTTGGCACCCTTGATCAGTGATTGCGTGGTGTCCAGAGGGTTTGTATGACCATCACCGGGAAGATAAAACACCGAGACAAGATCCTTGGTGCTCATGCCGGGAACAAGATCTTCGGCTTCCTTCAAACTGATTTCGACCATTTCGATTCCGAAAGCACCGGCCATTGCCGCCCCTCGAAGCCACTCCCGCCGCCGATCTTCGGTTTGGCAGACGCCCAGCGCCCCGGTTTTGACATATCCGGTGGCAAACCCGGTCTCCGCTTCAAGGGCAGGGTAGAGTTCAGTGGCATATTTGGCAAGATTGGTCATCTCCCGATTCTGACGCAGCTGGGCCACAAGACCTGCTGCAGCCCAGGTAGTTCCCGAACCGAGCTCTTTGCGCTCCAGCAGGACGACATCGGTATATCCGATTTTCGTGAGGTGATAGGCCGTACTGCACCCCACAATACCGCCGCCGACAATGACAATTTGTGCCTGGGTGGGAAATTGTTGATTCATCGATCACTCCTGATGTTATATGGGTTCTACTTAAATGAGTGGTAGGACTCAATACCCACTCTTTTCATGAACATATTGACGCAATTGATTTCCAGGTCAAGACGTTCCGCTATTCTGAATTTGGCATCGATTCCCTTGGCAACATCAGGCGTTTCATTGACACGACCGATATCCAGATCCTCCCGGACTTCGTTCATGACAACCGTGTCCGCCAGATCGGCAACCGTGACACCCAGTTTGTCGGCCACGTATTGTTTGGCTGCATCGATTCGCATACCCCGGTTCAGTTGCATACGCGCTACCAGATCTCCGGCAGTTCG